>DWXS01000061.1 GCA_019119045.1 Candidatus Mailhella merdavium
GGCAGAAAGCCCCCGGCGCATACGGAACCAACATCCGCGCAGATTCCGGTTCAGACTAGAAGGCGTATGTGAAGTTCAACGTACCACGGAAGCCGTTGTCATAGTCCGTACCCCACACGCTTTCGTCAAAATCCGTAATCAGATAGGCCAGCAGCAGATTGGCCGTGAGGTTCTGATACAGCTGATAGCTGCTCAAAAAGTCCACTTCCCAGGCGGAATCGCTGGTGGTCATGTACGTCGCGGGATTGGCGAGCGTTCCGATCTGCGCCCTCAGCGCGGCATCGGTGATACGGTTGGTGTTGTTCGTGCCCTGGAAGTAGGACACGGACAGCGCATGCGTGAGGTCTTCAATGAAGCTGATGTTCTTCGCACCGAGTTGCAGCCCCCAGGTACCGGCGGGGTTGCAGTTGTCGATGGTGGCCGCCAGCAGATCGTTGCCGTCGAAATAGATGCTGCTTGCGTCAAAGGCTCCGGCTTCATCCACGGAGAGAAGGCGGCCGCTCCTGTTGGAATCGGCGTCGTCACCCGAGGCATACCAGCCCTTCAGGAAGGGAGTGGCAAAAGCCATATCCATTTCCGCACCGAGTGCGGCGTACCAGCCGCGCCGTTCGGCGTCCCCGTCCGCATCGTTGCCGCTGTAAATGAAATCGCCGGTGATTCTGAACGGATCGAACAGGCCCAGCTCGCCGCCGATACCTACCCAGTACACCGTGCTGCGGGCGTCGCCGGCGTTGCCGTAGCCCATCATATCCATACTGCCGGGCGTCGCCGTACCGTCACCGTTTCCATGCAGACCGATCATACCCCAGGGAGTCACCCGGAAGCCTTCGGACACCACGTCCACGGCCAAATACGCGAGGTCAACGCTGGTATGGGGATAGTGTTCCACGCCCCACTTGTTCACTTCCGCAAAGGGACGCATCCAGCCGAAGGTCACGCCGACCATGTCGTTGATCGGTGCGTTGACCATGATCCCGTCAATGGCATCGTCAAGTATGGGCGAACCAAAGGTATAAGACGGGGTGTTGACCACCTGACGCCCCATGCGCACCTGTACGTCAGTGGAGGGAATCAGCCAGTCGAGGTATGCCAGACGTGCGGTCACGCTTTCGCCGGGGCCGCCGACTCCGGCCTGACCCCAGCTGTAGTAGTTGGCCGCGCTGTTTCCGGCCGTTGCCTGAAGCTGAACCCGGCCGGAAAGAGCCTCGCTGGCCACGAGATCGAAGTTGACCCGGACGCGCTGAGCCGCATTGAATCCGCCCTTGGAACCGTCCTGCGCGCTGCGGTGCTTGTTGAGAGCGTCAACGCCGAACAGATTGTCCGCAAAGGTAAAGGAAGCCAGCCATTCGCCGGAAACCTTCACTTCCACGGCGGAAACGCTGTTAAACGAGGAAAAGACCATTCCCCCGGCCAGAAGAAGAGTAAGAAGTTTTTTCATGACACCACATCCTTGAAGAAGTTGATTACGGCCGCCTCCACGCAAGGGCGGGCGGCTCGTACCCTGCTTTCAGCACTACGCTTCTCCGAAGAACGGATACATGATATTCTGAAGCTTCCGTCTTATTTTTTCATATCCTGAAAAGTTCCGTCTTACGTCTCCTCAATCCATTGTCCTTCTTCCGGAAAGCCAGCCCTCCCCGGCAAGGCGCGCCTCGTCTCCAAGCTCTGCCAGCCAGTCCGGCAGGCAATGTGCGGCAAAGCCAGGAAGTTCAATTCTACCATGGTGCAAATAAAAATGTTCCTCTTCCGAGGGCCTTCCTTCCGCTCCGTAGCGGGTGTCTCCCAGCAGAGGATACCCCAGCGATGCGGCGTGAGCGCGAATCTGATGCCGCGCGCCCTTGAAAATCAGACAGCCTGCCAGCGTGACTTCCGTTTCCGGCTCTGAAGGCATCCCTCCCTTTTCAAGATGAGCCAGCGGCACAATCAGCGTATGGCGGCGGCGATCCGGGTGAATCGCCATTTCCACCAGCACCCGTTCCCGCCCCTTCAATATCAGGCGTTCTTTCACCAGATGTTCGCCGTTCAACCGCCCCTGAAGCAGGGCAAGATAATATTTGCGCGTCTGCCCGCCGTCCTGCGCCTCCTTCCAGACGCGCTCTCCTTCCGCGTCCAGCGCGGCCATGACTATGCCTGAAGTCGCACAGTCCAGACGGTTCAGCAGTCTGGCCTTTCCGAGAAGATCCGTCAGCAGGGAGGCAAGGCTTGCTCCGGGCTTACCCGCCAGAGACTCGCAATGCACGCCGGCAGGCTTGAACAGCGCGGCCAGCCCGCCCGTCTCATCCCTGTCCGGCGTCAGTACGCGGGCCTTTCCGCAGGCTTCGGAACAGGCGGCGGAGTTCTCTCCTCCGCTCAGGGTCAGCGTCTCCCCGCTGCGAACCCTGTACGCTGCGGGCCGGACTTTCCCGTCCACCCGTACCAGCCCCTGTTCGCAGGCCCGGCGCCTGCCCCGCAGCCCCATGCCCGGCAGCAGCACGTCCAGCGCAGCGTCCAGCCGCCTGCCGGCTTCGCGTTCTCCGGCCACAACCCGCAAAATTTCATCCGCCATGCAGTCCTCCCACGGTCACGCTTCCCGGCAAAAAAGTGTCCCCTTTGCCCCTCAAGCGTAGCAGCTGCTATAGTGCCTGACAATATGCTGTCCGTGAAGCTGAACAAACGCCTGGGGGACTTTTCCCTGAACATGGACTTCCACCTTGTGGAACGCTCCATCTGCGCGCTGTTCGGCCCCTCCGGTTCCGGCAAAAGCACGCTGATCAACTGCATATCCGGCCTGCTGACGCCGGACGACGGTCATATCGTCTGCGAAGGCGAGGTCTGGTTCGATTCGGAACAGGGTGTGAACCTGCCCCCGGAACGACGCGAAACCGGTTATGTCTTTCAGGACGGACGGCTTTTTCCGCATCTCAACGTGCGGGAAAATCTGCTCTTCGGCAGACGCTTCCGCCCCGGCAAAGGCGCAGACGCCCTCAACCTCGACGATGCCGTCGATCTGCTGGGCATAGGACACCTGCTGCGACGTATGCCCGCCACGCTCTCCGGCGGGGAAAAACAGCGCGTGGCCATAGGGCGCGCGCTGCTCTGCCGTCCGCGTCTGCTGCTCATGGACGAACCGCTGACAGCCCTCGATCCTGCCAGACGGGATGAACTCATGGACTATATCGCCCGTATTCCCGGCGTATGGAAGGTTCCCATACTCTACGTCACCCACTCCGTGGAAGAGGCCCTGCGCCTCGCTCCGTCCACACTGCTTGTCCGGCACGGCCGTCCGGCTGCCTTCGGTTCCACGGCCGACGTTCTGCGGGACGCCGCAGCAGGCTCCGCAAGTCCTCTTCTCCCTCAACCTTCTTCCCCCCTTTCAGGAGATCGTCATGACCGTCTTCCCGCTCCGCCGCTTCGCCATGCCTGCCGCCCTGCTGCTCCTTTTTGCCTCTTCCGCTCTGGCCGAGCCGCCGGCAGTGACCACCGGCCTGGGCTATAAGCCCATGGTGGAAGAGCTGTGCGCAGCCTATGCCAAAGCGGGCGGACAGAAACCCGTGGAAATGTACAGCGGCAACATAGGCCAGATTCTGGAACAGATTCGGGCAGGCAGCGGGGCTTCCGTGGTCATTTCCGACAAGGCCACGCTCGAAGAGTCCAGGGTTTCCTTTGCCGAATTCCGTCCGCTGGGACAGGCCGTCCTTATACTGGCCTGGAAAAAGGGCGTGAATATCAAGGAACCCGCCGACCTGTATAAAGCGGAAATAGCAAGCATCGGCTATCCCGACGCCAAGGCGGCCATTTACGGCAAGGCGGCCGTGGCATTTCTGAAGGGAAACGGCATGTATGAAAAGCTGCAGCCCAAACTCACCATGTTTTCCACCGTGCCTCAGGTCTTTTCCTACCTCGTGTCCGGCAATCTTGACGCCGCCTTTGTCAACGAATCCATCGTCACCAAGCAGGGCGACAAAATCGGCGGCTGGATGGAAATGGACAAGGGCTACGAACCCCTGTTCCTCGTCGCCGGCGTAGTCAAGGGGCATGAAAACGATCCCGATGTGAAGGCTTTTCTCGATTTTCTCGCTTCCCCGGAAGCCAAAGCCATCTGCGTCAAAAACAATCTGCGTCCCTGAAGCCTTTCCCTGCCGTTTGTTCTGCCGGCAGGGAATACGCAGGCAGGCGTCACCTGCGCGGATCCCTGACGCCTCTCCCCCTCCCCGGGAAAGGGGATTCCCTGAATCCCCTTTCCCCCGGCCGAACGCAGGCTTTTTTCGCGCGAACGTCCATTTCCGAAGCCACAGGCAAAGCTTCCTGCTTCCGCCCCAGACGCGCCGGAAACAGCCGGACTCCGAAATCTCGGCCGACGACTCAGAGCTGCTCCGCGCGTCGTGAACAGTTCGCGGATATCCCGCGACAAAACGCCCCGCCTTTTCCGAAAGCCGGAAAGTATACGGGCAAAGCCCACTGTTCCATGTTTCCACTGGATGAACTCGGCTCACCTGAAGTCAGCTTTTCCCTCAAACTGACGCTGCGAACCTGCGCGGCCTGTCTTGTCCTCCATGCCGCGGCCGCCGTGCCTCTGGCCCGCTGGTCAAGCTCCGGCCCGGCCCTGCTGCGCCGCACGCTCAGTTTCCTGATTACGCTCCCGCTGGTTTTTCCTCCCATTGCTCTGGGCTTCATGCTGCTGATGTTCTTCGGTTATGAAGGGCCGGGCGGCAGACTGCTCCGGGAAACGGCGGGCGTGAGTCTGGTTTTTTCTCAGGCGGGCATCATCTTCGCCGCATGGCTGGCCGGATTGCCGCTGGTGGTCAAGCCCGTGCAGGCCGCGCTCGGCGATCCCGAACTGGAACGCCTGCGGCAGGCTGCGAGAGTTTGCGGCGCAGGCCCTGCGGCAACCTTCTTTCTGATCACCCTGCCGCTGATCCGCAGAGGTCTGGCCGCCGGACTTCTGCTCGGTCTGACCAGGGCCCTGGGAGAAGTCGGCATGAGCCTCATGCTCGGCGGAAACATAGCAGGCCGCACCAACACGCTTTCGCTGGAAATCTTCAACTCCGTATCCACAGGAGAATACCGCCGGGCCGCCGCTCTCTGTCTGCTGCTTGGCATCGTCAGTCTGCTGCTGTATCTTGCGGTGGAATTCTGCCAGAGCAAAAAATCATGAACCTTTCCCGGAACGCATGGCGTCCCAAAGGAGCAATTCCCGTGCATTTCATCAAAAGCGGAACCTGGCTTGACGATCTTCTGCTCGACGACTGCCCCGGCATGGATCTGACCGTGGAAATGCTGGGAATAGGCTCCATGCCCGGACTCATGGAATTTCGCCCCAAAAGTTCCTGCGTCGTTGCAGGAGTGGAAGAAGCCGCTCTGCTGCTGGAACGCTGCGGCCTTGCCGTGACCCGGCACGCGCGCAACGGCGATCGCGCGGAGGAAGGGCAGCTTCTTCTCGAGGCCAGAGGCGACGCCGCCGCCCTGCACCGGGGCTGGAAAATAAGCCAGACCGTCATGGAATACATGAGCGGCATTGCCTCGCGCGCGGCGCGTATGGTCGATGCGGCCCGGGCCGTCAATCCGCGCGTGCGTGTCGCCGTCACCCGCAAGAACTTCCCCGGGGCGAAACGCCTCTGTCTGGAAGCTGCCGTCAGCGGCGGCGCGGTAGTACACAGACTCAATCTCTCGGATTCCGTCCTCGTCTTCGATCAGCACAGAATCTTCCTTGCCGGAACCGGCAGAGAATCCGGCACTCCGCTGGAATCCTTTGCCCGTCGCATTCCCGAATTCCGCCTTGCCCTGCCGGAAAAAAAACTCTGTGCAGAAGTGGACAGGCCGGAAGACGCGCTGCTCCTGGCGGAGGCGGGAATCGACATCGTGCAGTGCGAAAAATTTCCCTGTTCCGTTCTGGCGGATACCGTGCGTGCGCTGCGTGCCGCGAGACCCGATCTGCTCATCCTGGCGGCAGGCGGCATAAACGGCGACAACGCCTCCGACTACGCCGCGACCGGAGCCGACGAACTGGTGACCACCTGGCCCTACTTCGGCAAACCGGCGGATATCAAAGTCCGCATGAGCGCGCTCTGATCCCGGCCCCGCTCCGCGAGGCTCCGACATGAGGGGGACTCTGTCCCTCTCTTGGCTTTTGCCCGATATTCTGCTATCCTGAACCGTTTTCAACGCATATCATCTGCGGATACCCGCCGGAGGGAGGACTTCCAGCGGCCTTTTTCCGTATCCGCCGTAAATAATATAATGTGAATGAAGGATACCATGACCGGCACTGCCTCTGAAGAAAAACTCGATATCACAACGCCCGAAAACGCGCTCCCTCCCCTTTCGCTTGCCGATCTTCCCCCCGTCATGCGGGAGGCCTGCGCCCGCGCTTCCTGGACGCGGCTCATGCCGGTACAGGCGCACGCGCTGCCCTATCTCATGGCCGGACGCGACATCATGGTTCAGTCCCGCACGGGCAGCGGTAAAACAGGAGCCTATCTGCTCCCTCTGCTCGACCGACTTGACGCGGAACACAAAGGAGTACAGGCACTGATCCTGACGCCCACGCGCGAGCTTGCCGGACAGGTTGAGCGCGAAGCGCGGATCCTGTTTGAAGGCACGGGGCTTGGAGTTTGCGCCGTCTACGGCGGCGTGGGCTACGGCCGTCAGCTGGACGCCCTGCGTTCGGGTGTTCAGGTGCTGGTGGGCACTCCCGGCCGCGTACTCGATCATCTTCTGCGCCGCACCCTTTCCCTTGACGACCTCCAGACGCTGATCTTCGACGAAGCCGACCGCATGTTGTCCATCGGCTTCTATCCGGACATGAAGGAAATTCAGCGGTATCTGCCGCGCAGATCCATTCTCTCCACCCTCTTTTCCGCTACCTATCCGGCGCATGTGCTGAATCTTGCCGGAGAATTTCTGCGCGATCCGCAGATGCTCAGCCTGTCTCAGGGGCAGGTGCATGTGGCCGCAACCCAGCATCTGTACTGCGAATGCCGCCCCATGGACAAGGATCGCATGCTGGTTCGCCTTCTTGAAACGGAAAATCCCTCTTCGGCCATCATTTTCTGCAATACAAAGGCCAACGTTCATTACATCACGGGGGTACTTCAGGGCTTCGGCTACAGTGCGGACGAACTCTCTGCGGATCTGTCCCAGAGCAAACGGGAAGAAGTGCTTGCCCGACTGCGGCGCGGCGAAGTGCGCCTGCTGGTGGCCACAGACGTGGCCGCGCGCGGCATAGACATCCCCGATCTGTCCCACGTCATTCTTTACGAACCACCGGAAGACCGGGAATCCTACATACATCGTGCGGGCCGCACGGGCCGGGCTGGCGCCGTAGGCACGGTCATCTCTCTTGTGGATATCATGCAGAAACTGGAAGTGGAGCGCATTGCCCGCTTCTATAAAATCGATCTCGTTCCCATGACGCCGCCCACGGACGAAGATGTCTCCAGAGCGGTCTCCCAGCGGGAAACGGCCCTGCTGGAAAGCCGCCGCCGGGCCTGCACGGGGCTGCAAATGGAGCGCGTGCGCCGTTTCCTGCCCCTGGTGAAGGAACTGGCCTCCGGCGAAGACGAAGAGCAGCTTCTTCTGCTGGCGTTGCTGCTGGACGGCGATTATCAGCAGAGCCTCGGGATGCCCCCTGTGACGCCGCGCCCCCTGCGCTCCGGACAGGCCGACTCCCGCAGGAACGGAGAACAGAGCGAAGGACGCGGCAGACGCCGCAAATCACGAAAATCACACGCCTCGGAAAAAAGACCGCCTGAAGAATTACAGCAGGACGAAACGTCGACGGAAGGAACAGCGTCGACGGAACAGGCCGCCGGACAGAACAAGAGCGACGGAGCGGAGGCGGAAAAACCCAGAAAACGTCGTCGCCGTCGTTCACACAGAAAGCCCTCCCCCGAAGGTACGGAGGTCGCAGACGCGCCTTCTTCCGCAGAACAAGCGGAATAACCAGTAACTGTTGCTCCCCTGAGGGAGTCGATGATGAGCAGAGACGAAGATACCCGGGCAGACAGCCCATCCTCTTCATATATTGCCCCGGAAGCAGCCTCTCCGGAAAAGGACGGGGAAGGAGAAAACCCGGAAAACGTCCATCAGGACGGCAGAGTCCCGGACTACCTGGCGAGAGTGGCGCCGGTTACTGTGCCGCCCACCAGGATACAGCTTTCGCTTGATGTGATTGTGGACAACTTTTCGGCCTTGCTGGAATCGGTGGACCCCTCCGAGGCTCTGAATATTCTTGAGCTGGGACGCATCCATTTCATTCAGCGCAGACGAATGCGCAAAGAGCTTCAGGCCTTGTATGCGGGTTTGTGGAACCTTGCCCTTCAACGTTCCTTTCCCGATGATTATACGGATATTTTCAGCGCGTGGCTCGAAAAATCTGGCGCGGAGCTTGACCCGCACGATCGTGAAGAACGGCAGGCGCGCATCTTCCAGTATGTGGATTCGCTCCGTCAGTACGGAGACGCCGATTTTTCGGAAGTGAGCCGCCACCTGACCGGTCTGCTGGAAGCGGACGAATCGCACGTCAAGCGCATTTCCTTCGCTCTGGCTCTCTACATCCGCCGCATCTACACCTACTTTTTCGATCATCTGCTTTAGACGCGCACACTGCGCGCAGAAAGGAACAGCCATGCCCCAGTACGGCGATTTGGTCATATTGCTTTCCCCCCGCGGCAAACGCCGCATCCTGCGCCTTGAAGAAGGCGGAGACTGGCATACACAGGACGGCATAATCCGTATGTCCTCGCTGGTGGAAGCCCCCTTCGGCAGCGAGGTGCAAAGTTCCCTCGGCGTGCCCTTCCGCATGATGCGCCCGCAGCTCCACGATCTGATCATGGGTATAAAACGGCAGACGCAAATCATGTATCCCAAGGATATGGGCCTGATCTGCCTCAAGCTCGGCGTCGGCGCAGGGCGCACCATTCTGGAGGCTGGTTCCGGTTCCGGTGGCTTTACCATCGCCCTCTCCTGGTTCTCCGGCCCGACAGGTCATGTCCACACCTTCGAGGCACGGGAAGAATTCCATAAACTTGCCCGCCGCAATCTTGCCTGGGCCGGTGTGGGAAGTAATGTTTCTCTGCACCTGCGGGACATCGCCGAAGGCTTCGGCCTTGACGATCCGGCCATTCTGAACGGCCGGAAGGCGGACGCGCTTTTTCTGGACGTGCGCACCCCCTGGGAATACCTCGATCATGCGCTGAAAGCCCTGGTTCCCGGCGCGCCCATGGCCTTCCTCCTGCCTACGGTGGATCAGGTTTCGCGCCTGCTCCTCGCGCTGGAACGCGGCCCCTTTGAGGATACGGAAGTCTGTGAAATCCTCGTCCGCCCCTGGAAGCCCGTGCCGGATCGCCTGCGCCCGGCGGACAGAATGAACGCCCATACCGGCTTCCTTGTCTTCACCCGGCATCAGGAACGCTCCCCCCTGTGGGACGAACACCTCGTCCTCGGAACCAGAGAGCGCAAACAGCACGCCGCACGTCTTGCCCGCCTCGGTCTGACGGAAGAAGAGACGGAAGACTGATTCCTTCCAGAGCAGCTCCGCCGGAAAACGCGCGCCCTCAAAAGGCGGCATCTGTCTTCCGGAAACGTCCCGCTCCGGCTTCCGCAAAGTCCGCGGGAAGCTTCGGGAGTCTTCCCGGCAAAACTCAACAGTCAATCCCCGCCATGAACATTACACTCCAGAATATAAGTAAATCCTATGGCGGAAAGGATATCCTTTCCGACTTTTCCCTCGACGTGCTGGACGGTATGCGTCTGTGTATCTGCGGCCCCAACGGCAGCGGCAAATCCACGCTCATCCGGATCATGGCGGGCGCGGCCCAGCCGGACGCGGGCAGAGTCATCGTACCGCGCGGCTGCCGGGTTGGCTATGTGGAACAGATTCTTGACGAGGACGCGCTGAACACGCCGCTCCTGACCTGGGTTCAGAGCGCGTTGCCCGACTGGGGCGATTTCTGGACGGAATGGGAAAAGGCCCACAGCAGCGGCGACGAAGCCGCCCTGACCCGCCTCATGGCCCGTCAGCACGATCTGGAAGCGCGCTACGGCTACAATCCCGAGCAGAAAGCTCAGACCGTACTCTCCGGCCTCGGTTTCGAGAAGTCAAAATGGGCTTTGCCTCTGGAACAGCTTTCCGGCGGCTGGCGCGAACGGGCAAAACTGGCCAAGGTTCTCACCGCAGGCGCGGACGTGCTGCTGCTGGACGAACCTACCAACCATCTGGATCTCGACGCCGTAGAGTGGCTGGAAGAATTTCTGCTGGAATTCAAAGGCGCGCTCGTATTCGTGGCGCATGACCGGGTGTTCATGGATCACGTCGGCACGCATATCCTGTATATGGGCGGCAGTCGTCCCATTTTCCGCAAGGCGACCTTCAGTCAGTTCCTGGAAATGCAGGACGAAATCGACGAGCAGAGGGAACGCGAAGCAAAACGCCTGGCCGAAGAAATAGACCGCAAAATGGACTTTGTGCGGCGTTTCAAAGCCAAGGCCACCAAGGCCAGACAGGCGGCCTCACGCCAGAAGATGGCCAAAAAGCTGGAAAAGGAACTGGAACAGTACCAGCCCGAAGCCAAAAGAAAGGAGCTTTCCTTCAAATGGCCGGAAGCAGCCCGCTCGGAAAAGGTTGTTCTTGCAGCAGCGGATCTCGCCTTTCATTTTCCGGACGGCAAAGTTCTGTGGCCGCCTCTGACCTTCACGCTGTTCAGAGGCCAGCGTATAGGTCTTGTCGGACACAACGGCTGCGGCAAATCCACGCTGCTGAAAATTCTGGCGGGCAGACTGGCCCGCACGGGCGGTTCGCTGAACGTCGGTTCCCTCACCCGACTCGGATATTACAGCCAGCAGCAGACGGAAACGCTGGATGTCAAGGGTACGGTACTCGGAGAAATGCGCCGCCTCTCCGATCCCCGTACTACGGAAGAGGAACTGATGAGCGTGCTGGGGCTGTTCCTGCTGGGACAGGGCTACTTCGACCGCTTCATCTCCACCCTGTCCGGCGGCGAACGCAGCCGTCTGGCTCTGGCCGTACTCTTTCTCGCGCGCTGCAATCTGCTGGTGCTGGACGAACCCACCAACCATCTGGATCTTGAAAGCCGCGAAGCTCTCATCGAGGCTCTGGACAATTTTGACGGAACGCTGCTCGTGGTGGCCCACGACAGACATCTGCTGTCTGAAGTCGTAGATGAAATATGGGAAATCACCGACAAGGGCATTCACGTGTACGAAGGCGGCTTCAGCGAATATGACGCCGCCCGCCATGCGGCAAAGGCTGCGGAAAAAGCCCTGAAAGCCGGATCTTCCGACAATCAGGGCAGTACCGGACTTTCGCGCGAAGATCTGAAGCGCATCAAACGCGAACAGGCCGAACAGCGCAATGCCCTCTACAAAAAGCTCAAGCCCCTGCAGGATACCTATAAAAAGAATGAGGCGGAAATGGAAACGACGCTGGCCCGCCTTGACGAGGTGGAAAAGCTGCTTGCCGATCCCGATGTCTATGCCGACGGCGCACGGGCTTCCGCACTGCTCAAGGAGTTCCATGAACTTCAGACCCGGAGCGAAAGCCAGCTGGAGGCTCTTGGGGAGCTGGAAGAACAGATTTCCAGCCTCGAAGCCCAGCGCGCTGCGCTGAGCCTCGGAGCTGAAGATTAACACCCGCTCCCGGAACGGCGATAGCCGAACTCCGTACGGGGAAGAAATTCCCCTTCCCGGCACTGTTCACAGAGAAGCCGCTGCTGTTCTCCCTGTTCCGGAAAGAATGAACACCTGAAAAGAGGCCTCTGCCCGAACCTTCCATCAGACGGAGGCCTCTTCTCACAGTCGGACGGCCGCTCTTTCAAGCGTTTTGCTCTCGAACATATCCAGGCCCCATGTTCCAGCGCGCATCTTTCACGGCTCCGCCGGAGCCAGTTCTGCTGTCCATGCCATGCTCCGCGGGGACACGGCCATGCGGGCCGGCCTTCGGATGACGGCGCCGCTGGAATATTGCGCCTGGGCCGGCCTCGCGGACTATCTTGCTTTGCCGGACTCGAGGAGCATGTTCAAAACGGACGTGTTCTACTGTTTCGTGTTCCGGGCGGAATCTTCCTGCCCGTCTGTGCCGCTGCCCAGCAGGGCGCGGGCGAAGTCGTGCGCGTCGAAGGGACGCAGATCCTCCATCTTTTCCCCAAGCCCGACAAAGGTAATGGGCAGGCCGAACTGACTGGCCACGGCAAGCGCGACGCCCCCCTTGGCCGTACCGTCCAGCTTGGTGAGGATTATTTCATCCACTCCGCTGCTTTCCTTGAACATTTTAGTCTGTTGCAAGGCATTCTGTCCTGTAGTGGCGTCAATAACCAGAATAGTGCGATGCGGCGCGCCGGGATGCTTCTTGGCAATGACGTTACGGATCTTGTGCAGCTCTTCCATAAGATTGTGCTTGGTATGCAGACGCCCCGCCGTATCCACAAAAAGCAGATCATAGCCTCCGGCAAGGGCCTTGTCCACGGCCTCATACGCCACGGCAGCCGGATCGGCGCCCGTGCCCTTGGCATGAAAATCGGCGCCGACGCGCTCCGCCCACACCTGTAACTGTTCGACAGCAGCCGCACGGAAGGTATCCGCCGCCGCAATGAGTACCTTCTTTCCCTGCATACGGGCGCGATAGGCCAGCTTTGCAATAGTGGTCGTCTTACCTACGCCGTTGACGCCCACCATGAGGATCACTTCCGGCGGATTCACCGCGCTTATCCGGCGGGGCGCACGGAACAGAGCCTCAACCTCTTCCTGAAGCAGGGGCAGAAGGCCTGTCGGAGAGCTGATTCCTTCGGCCGTCGCACGTTCCCGCAATTTCCTGACCAGTGCCAGCGCCGGTTCCGCCCCCATATCCGCCATAATGAACAGTTCTTCCATTTCCTCCCAGAACTCGGGCGAAAGGCTGGAATGTCCGGAAAAAAGCGCGTTCAAGCCCCTGCCGAACTGCGCCCGCGTGCGGGCCAGCCCTGCGTTGAGCTTGAGGAAAAGCCGATCCCGCTCGTCCTCCTCGTCTTCCATATCCAAGGCCAAGGCCAGACGATATTGGAGTTCGGAACGGAAATCCTCCAGATAATGATAATCCATGCGCGCAAGCCAGTCCCGGAAATCGTCGCTAAAGGCTTTTGCCTCCTCTTCCGGCGTTTCCAGCGCGGCAAGCAGGAAGGACAGCCTGCGCCACAGCAGTTCGTCCGCCCCTTCCACTCCCTGCAACACAATCCCCAGCCAGACGGAAAGTTTCGGTTCCGCCTCGCGCAGAGCAAGAGTCAGTTCCTCATCGCTCAATGTGTCGGCAGCCCCGGAATCAGCAATCCCGGAAGACGCATCCGGCGAAGAGACCGGCTGCGCGTTTTCGCGCGCTTCCTTAGGCGCACTTTCCGAAGAACCGAATATTTTTCTGACGGCAGAAAAAAAGCCCATAGACGCTCTCCTGCAAAACAAGAATGTGCCCGCGTATGCGAAAAGTCCGGGCAGAATCAAGCCATACTAGCCTGCCCCGGGAAAAATTGCCACAGCCTCCCCTTCCCCATGCCCGGATCTCCGCGCCTCCTGCCGGAATGAAACTCTCGACAAAGTCGGTGCTTCTGTATATGCGCCTGTAAATTTTACCAGCCGCATGTATAATCCGGCCCGTATTCCTGTACGACGGATCGTAAGCAAAGCTCCCGCGTGCGGAAAATCCGCTGTTCGTCGAAGTTACCCTCTCTGCTGCCCCAATCTCCTCAACTATCTTCGCTTTATTCTCATCCTTCGTATCTGCAAAACAAGATTAACGCCGAGCTTATCCTATTGCGATAGTTAAATTTCAAGCCGTCAGATTGCTTATATTGAGTTGCCCAGGACAGGATTGTCAAACGCCCCCCCTTCCCGGCAAGTCAAAAGGAGTTTTTATTATATCCTCAAGAACAGAAATGTTCCGGAATAATAGCCTGACCGAAGTTTTCCATTTAACCCAAAAAGGCCGGACACGTCCGACGCGCCCGGCCTTCTGATGGAGATAATGCCAGCCTATACGATACCGTGTTCGCCGGGACGTTCGTAATCGTCGTTCTTCTTCTGAGCCAAGCAGTACAGATCCACCGTACCGAAGGCCCGCAGCACAGGGCTGGCCACATAGATGGAAGAGAACGTTCCGAACAGGATACCCAGCAGCAGCGTCAGAGAGAAATCGTGAATCACGCTGCCCCCAAGCACATACAGGCTGATGCAGGTCACAAGCGTCGTTCCGGACGTCAGAATGGTTCTGGCCAGCGTCTGGTTGAGACTGCGGTTGATAATCTCGTCCATGCTCGGCTTGGGGCCGTTTTCAGGAATGGCCTTCAGATTTTCCCTGATGCGGTCATACACAATGATGGTATCATTGAGGGAATAGCCCACAAGGGTGAGCAGCGCGGCGATGATGTTGAGGTCTATTTCCCGCCCGAGCAGCATGAGCAGCCCGAGTGTGGTGAACACGTCGTGCAGCAGCGATATGATGGCCCCTAGTGCAAAATTGAGCTTGAATTTCCAGGTCAGATAGACGGTGATGACCATGGCCACGGCCACCCCCCACAGGCGGTTATAGCCTGTCCAGCCTATCAGCTCCGCCAGCCATCCGGCTCCGTAGACCACGCCCCACATCAGCACGGCCATGATGCCCGCGAGCATCCAGCTGTGTTCAAAGCGTCCGGAAATGTACAACGTGATCAACAGCACGGAGTAAAACAGCGCTTCAACGGCCATGTTGCGCAGTTCGCCGCCCACCTTGGGGCCGACCACCTCAAGGCGTTCGATGGTGGCCGGATTATCCGGCATGCTCAGACTGAGCGCGTCGTTCACGTCGTTGCGCAGATTTTCCGTCGCGCCTTCCTTGCTGACGGAGAAACGCAGAAGATAATTGAGCGAGTCGTTGCCTACCTGCTGTACGGTCAGACCGGGCATGTCGATATCGGCTACGGCCTTCTTGACTTCCTCGTCCGCGACGGGCTTCGAGAACTGAATCTGCACCATGACGCCGCCCGCGAAATCCACGCCGTAACGCAGACCGCCGTTCATGAATATGGCCACGAGACCGAGCAGAATGACTATTGTGGAAAAGGCGTAGGCGTAGCGACGCACGCCCACAAAATCTATATGCGTAGTATGCTTGAGAATGGTGAGAGCCATACGTACTCCGTTACACGCTGATGCGTTTGCCGCCGTTGCGCTGGATCCAGAACTCGAACACGGCGCGGGAGACAAAAATGGCGGTGAACATGGAAGCCACAATACCGAGGGAAAGCGTCACGGCAAAGCCGCGAATGGGTCCCGTGCCGAACTGGTACAGAATGGCCGCCGCAATAATCGTGGTAAGGTTCGAGTCGGTGATGGAGATGCTGGCTCTGCTGAAGCCTGCCTCCACAGCTTCCGTAGGACTGAGACCGAGTTTTAGTTCCTCGCGGATGCGCTCATAAATAAGCACGTTGGCGTCGACGGCCATGCCGATGGTCAGCACGATCCCCGCTATACCGGGCAGGGTCAGCGTCGCGCCGAAGGCGGTCATTCCCGCCATGAGCAGCGTCATGGTGAAACAGAGCATGATATCCGCTATCAAGCCGGACACGGCGTAATACAGCGGCATGATGATGACAACAGCCAGCGCGCCCACCAGCGCGGCGAGAATGCCGCTTTCAATGGATTCCTGCCCCAGGGAAGGGCCGACCGTGCGTTCTTCCAGCACGGTGACGGGAGCGGGCAGAGAGCCGGCGCGCAACACCACGGCCAGATCCTGCGCTTCTGCCAGCGTGAAATTTCCTGTGATCACGGCCTTGCCGCCGGAAATACGGCTCTGGATAACCGGCGCGGAGTAGACCTTGCCGTCCAGCACAATGGCCATGCGGCGGCCTATGTTATCGCCCGTGATCCGTTCAAATATGCTGCCGCCGCGCGAGTTGAACTCCAGCGCGACATGAATCTGCCCGTTCTGGTCGTACTGCGGGCGGGCATTGGTGATGTTCTCCCCGCTCATGAGCGACTGGGAATCCAGCACCAGAGAATTTCCGCCCGTGCCGTTCTTCTCCACATAGGGGAAAAGAGCAGTTCCCTCGGGCAGCATCATACCGGTCGGGTCAACATCGTCGCGCACCAGATGAAATTCCAGATGCGCAGTCTGACCGACAATCTGAATGGCCCGCTCCGGATCGGTCAGACCGGGAAGCTGCACCTGCACCTGATTATCCGACTGCTTGCGGATATCCGGCTCGGCCACGCCGAACTGGTCGATACGGTTGCGGATGGTGCGCACCACCTGATCCAGCGTCATGTCCTCGGCCTGCTTGCGCGCCGCGGCGGAAAGGCCAATCACATAAGTCCGCCCGAGATTTCCTGAGGAAGAAGACTGCACGGCAAGGTCGGGATAGTATTTACGCAGCATATCCTCAAAGGAGGAAGCCTGATCCTCCCTGGGAAGCACCACTTCCAGCAGGCCTTCCGCATTGAGGCGCGGCTTGAGCAGGCTGATCTTGTCTTCCAGGGCGCGTTCGCGCATATCCTGTCCGGAAGAGGCCAGCGTATTCTGGATGGCTTTTTCCACATCCACGCCGAGGGTCAGATTCATCCCTCCCTTGAGGTCCAGCCCCAGATTGATACGCGCCTGCGGAAAGAAGCGCGCCAGGGGGCCTTGCCCCACCTGCGGCAGATTGGGCAACGCGTACCACAGCGCGGCCAGAAACACGACGAGAGAGAAGGCAAGGCGCCAACGCACAGCTTTCATCAACTATTCCTTTGCATCTAAGACCGGATTTCCGGATTCCGGAAGCCTCTCTGAACGCAGGCCGGAAACGGCGCGCCCTTCCGGTGAACATCGAGCCGGTCCTCCACCGGGGCGAACCGGCTCTGCCCCGGGCGTCCGGCAGGATATACCTGTCCATAACGCCCGGTTCCTCCAGAATTCCGAAATCTACTTGTTGTTTTCGGGTGCGGGCTCGACTTTGTCCAGTTCCTTGGGATCATAGGTGCCCGTAATGTAGCCGCGGGGCACGCGAACCTTGCTGTCGCCGAGATCGATGGTGAAAATATTGTTTTCAACTTCCAGAATACGGCCGAGCAGACCGCCGGAAGTGATAACGTAATCACCCTTCTTAAGCGCGTCGAGCATGGCCCGGTGCTGCTTGGCGCGCTTCTGCTGCGGACGGATCAGCAGGAAATAAAACACCGCGAACATGAGAACAAGGGGCATGAGCATGCCCAGAATGCCGCCGGTGGGATCCCCGGCAGCTCCGCCTGCGGGAGCGCCCGCAGCGGCATGAGCGAGAGAAACGAACATGTTTGCTCCGATAAGAAGGTTAGGATTCAACATTGACCCGGATCGCCTCCGGGGAACCTCCGTGAGGGCGGGTACCCGGAAGGGAACCCGCTGAATGCGCGCTTGCGCGCCAACCCGTTGTTAATTACCTTGTCGGGGCTGATTAGGCAACGTCTTTTGTAAGGAGCCGCACATGCCGACCGAAGCGAAGGAATCCATCCCCCAGCGGGACAAAATCAGGGAACAGGCGCAGATTCAGTCCCGGGTTCTCATCGAGAGCCTGCCCTATCTGCGGCGTTATCAGGATCAGATCATCGTCATCAAGTACGGCGGACACGCAATGACGGACGAAGCCCTCAAACAGGCCTTTGCCCTCAATGTCGCCCTGCTCAAGCTGGTGGGCATACACCCGGTCATCGTACACGGAGGCGGCCCCCAGATCAACGCCATGCTGGGCAAACTGGAAATCAAGGCGGAATTCCGCCAGGGACAGCGCGTCACGGACGACGCCACCATGAACGTGGTGGAAATGGTTCTGGTGGGTTCGGTCAACAAGGATATCGTCAACTGGCTGAACCGCGCCGGAGCCCGTGCCGTGGGGCTGTCCGGCAAGGACGGTATGCTGCTGGAAGCCCGCAAGCGCGAACTTGTGATACGCCGTGAAGACGCCCCGCCGGAAATTATCGACCTCGGCAACGTGGGGCAGGTGACCAATGTGAATACAGCTCTCATCCATTCCCTGATCCGTGACGGCTTTGTGCCGGTCATCGCGCCTGTCGGCGTGGACAGTGAAGGCCATACCTACAACATCAACGCCGACTCCGTGGCCGGAGCCGTGGCCGGAGCCTTGCGGGCAAAGCGTCTGCTCATGCTCACCGATGTGGAAGGCCTGCTGGATAAAAACGGCGCGCTGATCTCCGATCTCACTGCTTCCCGCGCCCGGGATCTTCAGGCCGACGGAACCATAAGCGGCGGTATGATCCCGAAGATGGAATGTTGCCTCTCCGCTCTGGCTGACGGTGTGGATATGGTCACCATCGTGGACGGAAGAGTAGAAAACTGTATTCTTCTGGAATTGCTCACCGACAAAGGTATCGGCACCGCCCTCACGCTGTAGAGCGCATATATCCGAGACCGGGGATGCTCCCCGGTCTCGGAATCTCTTTCTCTTCCCTGCCCGAAAAAATACAATGGGAACAGCCTGAGGATGCTCTGCACTTCGTATGCCGCACAAGTTCCCGGAGCCAGACAAAACGAGACTACGCCGCGACACAGGAGCCGCCGTAATGTTTTGGCAACCTGCCCCATGCGTCCCGCAGAACGTACAGGTATGAACGCAGAGCAAGCTCCGGCACATGCGTAAAAGCGGCAAAGCGAGGCATAGAATTCTGTGCGACAGAGACGTTCAAGAGCAAAACGCTCTGGCAAACGGCTCCCGTATTTCAGTGAAGAAACGACGAGCAGCGTTCGAGCCGTTCCCCAAGCCCGACTCAATTTTCCGAACTGCGTGCGCGTTCTTCTTTCAGAAAGCTGCGGATCATGGCCTCCACAGGTTCCATGGGAATACCCCGCATATCGGGCGTATCGCTCTCCGGTGTAACGTTGGCGTCATATTTGCCGAGCGTGCCCCAGACTGTGGCCGAATATCTGGTAGTGACAGATAACACCGGTATGTCAAGAGCCGCAGCAACATGGGTCGGACCGCTTGAACCGGCGACCAGAGCGCAGCACGTCTGCAAAAAAGCCCCGCTTTCCTGAAGCGTACTCCCGGTAAAATACATGAGACGAGGATGCTCCATACCCGAAAAAGCCTGAAGCAGCGGTCTGTCTGACGGGCCGGTCAGAACGGCTATTTCAAGATCCTCTTCGTCCGCCAGCAGCCTTGAGGCCAGCTCCCGGAATTTTTCTGGAGGCCAGCGTTTCATCACCTTTTTTATATTACCTATGAACAGTGCCAGCCTGCGCCTGCCGGAGCCGACAGGGAAACGCTGACGCATACTCTGTGTCAAGGCTTCGGGCACAATGAAATCCATATGCGGCAAATCTGCCGCTATGCCAAGGCTTTCGAGCTTTTCCAACATGTCCAGCGTAACCTGAACGCTTTTTCCTTGCGGAAGAAGCGTGTAGACGCCGCCGAACCCCCATGCCACCCGGCCATGGCGCAGGGGAGGCCCGCTGAACCCTACACGCTCGGGTATCCCCGATAAGGCGATCAAAAAACTCGCGCTGCGGGAATTGCTGTTGAATACAAAGGCAGCATCATACTTTTCCGCACGCAGGCGAGCCACAAGTCCAGGCCATGTCAACGGATGCTTGCGATCGTATATGAGAATATTGTCAAGCCAGGGATTCCCCTGTATGGCCGGCATATTATGTGCAGAGGCCAGCATATCGATATGAGCATGAGGCAGGGCACGACGCACCGCACGAATACAGGGCGTCGTCACAAGCATGTCGCCGATGCGATCCGTGCGAACCAGCAGCAGTTTGCGGCTGTTCAAAAGTTTGCTTTCAGGAAAAAGTTTTTCTGTTTCGGATGCTTTTATGCGGGGTAATATGTCTTGACTTTCAGAGTCTGCAAAAGGCAGGGTCAGAACTTTCAACTGAAATCCTCCCGATATTGTTGATGATACGGCAACCAGGTATATGTATCTGAAAAAGCGGAATCTCTCTATACCAAGGACAACGGCCCTGCTGCCTGCCCTCTGGCCGGCCTTGCCCTTATACCTCACTCTTTCCGCACGCTCCATCCCGGATGGCTACGAGTTGATCCGCAACGACGCTTCCCGCCCGGCCGAAGCTCCATACAGCTTCGTCCCTCAAGGCCCGCAGACGTACCGAAAAATCTGGATTTTCCGTCACCTCGCGCACAATATCCGGCAGACGCGGCAGATCATCCAGCGTAATCTGTCTGCCCACAATATCCAGTACCCCGAGTTCCCAGGCCGGCCAGGGTAGATCATTGCCGTCCAGGCCCCGTAAATCCGGTTCAAAGGCCAGTGTCAGCACCGGACGTTCCAGAAGAAAGGCAAAATCAAATACTATGCCGGAAAGATCCGACACGAGAACATCCGATTCGCTCATAACTGCAAGCCCGTCAGGCTCTGCATCCCAGCGTACATTCGGAAATGCTTCCAGAGCCTGGGCCAGTTCCTGCAACAGCTCTGGTTCCGCTATACGGCTCTGCGGATGAGGACGAATACATACGTCATAGCCGGAACGGGCCAGTGGCTCCAGCAGGTGTAGCCCGTACAAACGCAAAAGGCCGTTCCTCCCCCAGGTAGGCGCAACAAGTATGCGCGGAAGCTCCCCCTCTTTCCGTGTCCGTTTTTCAAACTTCTTCAAACGATCCGCCATGACATCCAGATAAGGACACCCGCATGCGGGCAGCTCCTTGGGCTTTGTTCCTCGTAGTTTCTCCAGCGCCCGAAGGGAACGTACCTGATGAGGGCCGCTGCACAGCACGCTGTCGAAATAGTCAAAGGAATAGAGCTTGTAAATAGCCATGTCCGTCACGGAATGAACCATATGGGCATAGTGTCGCACACCGGGAGAACGGCGTATCTGAAGCACATCCAGACCGGGAGTCGTCAGCACACATACCTCGGCCTCAAGCATATTGAGGAAGGAATAGGCCCGGTTTCCCGTTCCGATGAAGCGAGTTCTTACCCCGGATAGAGAGCAGCTCAAGCCAGGATCTCCTTCATCCGAACTCAGATAGAGGCAACTTTCTCCCCGCGCGCTCAACGCCTCCAGCACGGGCCGAAAAGTATTCCAATAACTTCTGCCTTCCGACCAGAATACCAAGCCCTCTTTTTCCCGTTGTTTCCTCAGACCTGCAAGGGAATAAAAAAAACCCGTGCCTTTGTAATATATACCCTTCAGCAGAAAAAACAGCGTAGCTGCGATGCCCACAAGAGCAGAAACCAGCATGCTTCCCGTGCCCGGATCGAGATAGGCGAAGGCAGGAGCGGCAGGGATCAGCGTCAGGGCAAGCGCCGCGCAGAGACAGTGCAGAAACATCACTTCACCTTCTCCCAGTTATCACGTTTGAACATGCTCCCTGTTACTCTGTATAGTTCGTCAATCTGGAATCCTGTGCTGGACTCCGGCCCCGCCTGCCACGCGCCGATCGCATGCCAGCGCACACGCCCGGGATCTTCCCAAGGAAGATTCCCTGTCCATTCCGCCCCTGACAAATCCTTTTCCATCAGCAGGCGTATGTCCGCAGAGGTCATGGGGCTGGAATTCTCCAGCATGGCTCCATGTGCATTTCTGTTTTTGACTAACAGCAGAGAATGAGGTCGCCCGGGATATTCCCCGCCAAAAGTTTTTCCGAGACTCGCGCTGTCATGTTCATCATGATCGGAAACGATGAAAATCTGCGTGTTATCGTACACGCCTTCTGCTTTCATCCAGTCAAACCAACGCGTCAGGGCAAGTATGCCGCACCGTTCGCTGATATAGTGTTCAGGTATGATGCCATCAACAAGCTGGGTAGAGCCTGGAGTATCCGGATAGGGATCGTCAGAGGTAGGCATACAGGTAGCAGCATCCATACGCCAGGGGTTGTGGGTCAACTCATTAAGGAGAAAAGTATAGACGTTTCCTCCTGACTTTACACTAGACCATTGCGGAAGTCCGTCCAACATGGAATAACTTTCCACGGCAGTATCCAGCACATATACCGTATGCATCCACTTGCCCCGACGGTATATATGCCGACGCAGGCTCAGCGGCGTCATATTGAACACACCCACGGCCGCAGGAAAAAGACCGGGCAGGCCGTCTCCCCGTGCCGAAACGCCGTGTTCACGTTCCCAACGATTACGATAGGCATGGCTGATTTTGCTCAGCGCAAGCACTTCCGGCCCGGCATAACGGCGGAGGGTATCGGGGCGCAACCATCCGCCATCGACAATGTTCACAGTAAAATTCCGCTCCGTAAGGCTGTTGAAAAAGGACCCTACAGACTTATGAACTCTCTCAATCAGAGATGCTTCCCCCTCTGAAGAAGCTGCATTGTTATGTATCGGAGCAAGTTCACTGCCGGAAATAATAGCGGGCAGACTGAAATAGGTACTGTTCCCAACAGCCAGCGTATCGGGATACCAGACAAAGCCGTCCAGTTTCTTACGCAGTTCCGGTTCGTCCAGAACCATGCGCCCCATATGATCGCCGGTGAACATATCCATTACAATCACCACGACGTTCACACCGTCACGGCTCAGCCCGAACAGCCTCTCGTTATAAGGAGGAAGCTCTGCATCTCCCGTATTCCGTTCCATCTCCGGAACGAAAGCCGTTGCCAGCGTAAACAGACTGAAGCCCATGGTAACAACGGCTCCGACCTGTATCAGGCCGCGCAGCACAGAAAGTTTTCTTCTCCATGCAGCCAACAGCACCAGCGCAGCAGCGCTCCCCAGCAGAAGCAAGTCAATGCCAGGATCTGCCGGATTGTTCAGTCTGTTCTCATACTGGAGCTGAAAGCCGTTGATGACCCCGTAGCGACCGGAAAACATAAAGACATACACAGCCGCCGCCAGAGCCATCCAGGCCGTCAGCAGAGAAAGAACGTAACGGGTTCCCCGCCAGGCGAACTTCCAGATCAACGCCGACACCAGAAATACCAGAAAACATACCCAGGTCAGCCCTGCGGCTGAGGACGCAAACTCTCCATTAAAAAATACTGGATCCGAGGCAAACATACCGGAAGGCACATACCAGCAGACCAGCGTCAGAATCCAGCACAAAGAGGCAAGGGCCAGCCCCTTTGTCACCTGAGGCAGGCGCGGCATACCGGCAGCCCATGTACTCGCATAACAGCCCAACACAACCAGCAATGCAGCGACAACGAGCTGACGGCCCAGAATCGAGGAGGCATACCCCGTAACAATCCAGTGAACCAGCACAATAATCTGGAACAGCAGGGCAAGCAGGGCAAGCGCAATCAAAATCAGCGGACGGCTGCCGTTTTCCTTCCGCAGGCGGGGAAGTCGCGCTGCAGAAAGCAGGCACAACAGAACAAGACTGAAACGTGACAGATACTGGACAAAAAGTTTTCCCTCGTCCCCGAAGCGTATTCTTCCGTCACAGGCAAGAGTCAGCCCCATAAAAGCGAGGACAAGCAGGGGCAGCACTAGGTTCGAAAAACGTGTGAAATAACTTTTGCCGAAAAAAAAGCCTGAGGGATTTTCTTCTTTCGCCGGATACACGGGGACGGAAGCCTGCATGTGTTTTTTCCCGGAAGCATCCAGAGACTGCCCGTGATCAAGTATCTTTAATTTCTCGTATACAATATTTTTGCACAGGGAGAACACGTTATTGCATGTCCAGTAAAATACCAGACCGGATGCCGCATCATACAGGAGGACAAGAAAGAGCGCCGCAATACCATACAGCTGTATTTTATCCCGGCGCGTCAGGCGTCGGGTATACACCTGTGCGGATATAAGATTGACTGCCGTCATCACAAAAGGCAGCAGGTTCACGGCAAGACCGCCGAGAACCAAGATTCCGTCCGGCTCCGCAAGATTGACAAGAGGACCGAAGGACACACCGCGCAGCGGAGTATAATGGCTCAAAAAATGATATGCGGCAAAAAAGAATGGTACCTGAATCAGAAAGCCGAAACTTGTCCGCACGGCAAAAATAGGATGATAGCCATGCTGACGATAAAGAGTCCGAATCATGGCGTAGCGTTCCTGCCCTCGGTACACAGCACGGATTTCGGCAAGTTTGGGAGCCATGCCGTACTGGACACGCCGCTCCGCCTCCTGCCAAGTCTCCGCAAGATGATAGAACGGCAGAAGCACAATGTTCACGACAAGACTCATGAACACAAGAGCAAGCCCCCACGATCCGCTCCAAGCATGACCGAAATCAAGCGCAAGACGCATTCCCGCCTCAAGCGGTGCAATCAAGGTTAAATACAGATATTCAGACACGAGCCTTTCC
Source organism: Candidatus Mailhella merdavium (assembly GCA_019119045.1). GTDB lineage: Bacteria > Desulfobacterota > Desulfovibrionia > Desulfovibrionales > Desulfovibrionaceae > Mailhella > Mailhella merdavium. The sequence goes on from DWXS01000061.1 coordinate 24,203, forward strand.
CCCATGCACCGGGCTGATATTCTTTTTTCTTCTGAAGGCTTCGGCCAGAGCCAGGCGAATCAGTACTGCCACCCCCGCCGCACCGAAAATCAGCGTTCCCATCGCTGAAGCCGGACCGAGATTGCCGGAATCATACATCTGAAGAACGGAAACGGAAGCCACAGTCAGATCGGCTGAACACAGAAAGACCACGGCGGATACCGTAGTCAGCGTGTTGATAAAAAGATACAGAAAGAGATCGGCGACCGTTCCCGCACACTGGGGCAGAATTACCCTTAAAAAAGTACTCCATGCAGGCACTCCCAATAAGCGACCTGCATTTTCACAGTTACGATCCACTTTTTCCAGTGCGACGGAACAAGTCATATGCCCCACGGTAGAAAAGTGTATCACAGTGTTGGCGACAAGCAGAAAAAACGAGCCGTACAGCACACCGTACCAGCTCCCCGGCTCATTAAAGGCAAAAATATACGTCAGACCCAGCACCGTACCGGGCAAGCCCAGAGGTAACAGGAGCAGCCCTCGATACAGAAAGGCCAGAGCTGAAGACATGCCTCCGCGACCTGCAAGCCATGCCCAAAAAAACAACAGTCCCGTTCCAAATACGGCCACACAAAAGGCCAGACGCAGGGAGGTCAGAAAAGGCGCCCAGCTATAACCGAGATTTTCAAAGGCATAATTATCCAGACACAAACTGAGATCATAGGGCCAGAAAACCATAAAGGACGCAACAAGTACCATACCGCACACAGCCAGCAAAGCAGCTGTCACAGTCCAGATGACGACGGCAAAGCAGCTATCCCGCACAGGTGAAGCTCGGAGAAACAAAGCCCCCCCACTTGCACTTCCCATACGGGCCTGCCCTCGTCTGGCCATGCAGTCCAAAGTTACCGTAAGTGCCGTAGGCAGAAGAAGAACCAGACTCACAACGGCCCCCATGCCGAAATCCTGCTGCCCAATAACCTGCCGATAAATCTCCGTGGACAGCATGGAATAGTTTCCCGCCAGCACCTTGGGGACGCCGAAATCCGTAAGCGTAAGCGTGAATGTGACCAGCGCAGCGCTGACAAGTCCATAACGTGCGCCGGGCAGAGTGACCGTTAAAAAGCGCCGAACAGCCCCTGCGCCCAGGCCGGAAGCAGCTGCATACAGGCGCCTGTCTACACGCTCCAAACTGGTCCGCAACAGCAGCGTCGCATGGGGGAGACAAAAAAATACGCTCCCCATGATCACACCCAGCGGGCCATATAACTCATGGCCGCAGAGCAGCCAGCCAAGCGGCCCCTGTGCGCCGACCAGATAGACAAGTCCTATGCCAGGCAGCATGGAGGGCATGAACAGAGGAGCAAGAACCAGCACGGAGCAGAGACGTTTCCCCGGCATCTTGGTATGGGTTGTCCCGTAGGCCAGTACAAAAGCCAGCAATACGGTGAGTACGGTAGCAACAGCGGCAACGATAAGAGAATGAACAAGCGCGGCCGGCAGCCCCGGAGTTTCCAGATAGGCGGAAAAATTCGCCAAGCCTACAAAGTCGCCGTCATCGTCTTCCAGGCTGCGGGTAAGCAACATAAAAACCGGATGCAGGAGAAAAACATACAGCACATAGAGAAGAAAAGCGCCTCCAACATCCGCCGCAGGAAGACGCCAGATACGGCGAACATTCATGCGCCGCCCCCCTGTCTATCTTCCGTGCAATCCTCTTCTTCCGGGCAGTCCCATATGCGGAGCAAGTCCTGCGGCAAACGCACAGCCACAAGATCTCGGACGGCAAAGGGCAAGGCCTCAGAGGGAGACAAATCCGCATGAATTCTGGTTGCATAATCTTGAAGCAGAAGCAGCAGACGCACATGCTTCCCCATGTAGTGTACAGCCTCCACCCTCGCGGCCCAGGTATTGCAGGCACCTAAAGAAAGCTCCGTAGCCTCAAGCACCCGTACATCTTCGTAGCGAATACCGCAGATTTTTCCCTTCTCCGTTCCGGGCGCAATAAAAAAATTCATGTCACCCACAAAACGGGCTACAGACAGGGTTTGCGGGGTACGCCATATTTCTTCCGGCGTCCCCGTCTGTTCAACGTGCCCCCTGCCCATGACAACAATTCGATCTGCAAGAGCCAGAGCTTCTTGCTGATCGTGTGTGACCATAACCGTCGTCACGCCGATTCTGCGTTGCAAAGCACGCAATTCTTCACCAAGTCGGATGCGCACCCGGGCATCCAAAGCGGAAAGAGGTTCATCCAGCAACAGTACGGAAGGAACAGGAGCCAGCGCACGAGCAAGAGCAACGCGTTGTTGTTCACCGCCGGAAAGCTGGGCAGGACGTCGATCCGCGCAATTCTTCAATCCCACGAGTTCCAGCATTTCCGCCACGCGGCTATTCCTGCGAGATCGAGGCCACGCCGCTCCGCGAAGGCCATAGGCAATATTGTCCGCAACACAAAGGTTGGGAAACAGTGCGTAGCTCTGGAATACCATGCCGCAGCGACGCCGCTCCGGAGCTTCGTGCGTAATATCGCGCCCATCCAGACGAACCGTTCCTGTTGCTGGTTCGACAATTCCGGCAATACAATTCAACAGGCTTGTCTTGCCGCAACCGGATGGACCGAGCAGACAAAGAAATTCCCCCTGCTCCACATCAAGATCAGTAGGCTTAAGTACCGGAGTTCGCCCATAACATACGGAAATTTCATGTAGTTCGAGAAAACCCATATCAGTTGCCGTAACGAACGCGCCACGCGTCCAGCAGACGTTCTCTGTTGTCGGCCCCCCACTGATGATCCATGGGCGCAAGACGTTCAAAAGAGGTTTTATCCGTCACAAATTCCGTTCGTGTCGGAATGGCGGCGAAACTTGCGCCAATCTTTGCCACAGCTTCGGAACAACCGAAATCCATGAGACGTCGGGCGGCTTCCAGATTCTGCGTTCCTCTGACAATGGCACAGGACTCCATTTCCCACCCGGCCTTATCCGGCATGATGACATCCAGCGGAGCGCGGCGTTTCAGAAAAGGCTCTGCAAAGGCTCTGGTACTCAGACCGATGGGCACTTCCCCCTGTGCGGCCATAGCCGCCGGACGTGCGCCGGATGGAGCAAGCATCTTGAGGTTTGCATACAGGGCATCCATATATGCCCAGGCCTTTTCTTCCCCCCACATCTGCATCCAGGCGGCCAGATTCATATAGCCGGAACCAGACGCGGCAGGATCGGGCATGACAATCAGTCCCTTGTATTCCGGACGGATCAAATCTTCCCAGCTTTTCGGGGCGGACAGGCCGCGTTTTTCCATTTCCGGCCGGTTCACACAGAAGCCCGTGCCATAGGCATGAAGTCCTACCCAGCAAGGCTCGTCAGAGCTGTCGCGCATTGCGGGGTAAATCTTGTCAAAATCACGAGGAGTATAGGATTCCAGCATTCCCTGCGCCTTAAATACCAGCAGGGAACTTGTTGCAAGCCCGAATATGACATCTGCCCGGGGGTTTTCCTTTTCTGCCAGAATTCTGGCCGTAATGGTACCTGTCCCTTCGCGCAGCCATTTGATGCGGATATCAGGATTCGCCTCTTCAAAAGCCTTTTTATATTTGGGCAGCCACTCCGGCTCTATGGCGGTATACACAAGAAGCGTCGTTTCGGCATGTGCCGTGCGTGCGCCCTCCCCCCCAAAAGAGGCGGCTATCATAGTAGCAAGAACAACCCAAAGAAAAAACACTCGATTTTTCATAGCTAATCCAGCCTGAACTCTTTTTTGATGGTTTCAAACAATGCGCGAGCCACTCGATCGCTTCCCTCTGCCCGTTCCTGCCGGATATTGATGGCTATGAGGCTGTCCAGAACGCGGCGGCGTAACTCTGAGCTGCTGACGCCTTCGGTACGGGGGAAAACCGCCAACTTTTCCGGGGGAATGATATTGGAATTGTCGTCTCCATGTACAAGTAGATCTATATTGTGTTTTACCAGAAAAGCGTCGTCAATCAGCCAGTTGGAGGGCACGACCTCGTCCACATAGCGGATACTTTCCAGAATTTCACGGCGCTCCGCATAGGAAAGTTCCGGTTTGTATCCCTTTTTCTTTTCAACCTCCTCATCAGTAGTTAGTGCGACGATCACGGAGCCAAGCTCACTGGCCTTTTTCAACAGGCGGATATGGCCGTGATGAATGAGCGTGGCGGACATATCCACCATAATACGCTTTTTCATAGCTTTTCCTCTTCAGGCAACAAGTTCACACACGCCACACTCGCGCCCCCTTCTGCAGTTTTCGATAAAGCGATGAAGAGAACGGACTGAGCTTGTTTCCGACGCACTGCTGACAGCGCTACAGTCCGTTCTGCCGGCAATTATGATAAGTCTAAGGTGTCCCTTCCAGGACTAAAGGAAAAAGCGGCCACAAGCAAGCCGGAATACCGTTTAAATATGCCTTTTACTACTTCCTTTCCAGAATAAACAGTGTCAGATAGTCGTTATCCGTGGTCTGAATCAGAATACGTTCACGCACGTCAAAATCCGGGCTTGATCCTTCGCGCAGAAAGTCGGGCGGCGTGGTGTCCGTATCCACAAGCACGAAGCGAGATTCTGGAATTTCCGTCGTGGAAGCTACGCAGATGACATCCCTGCCTACTTCCCATTCCTCGACCGGCCCGACGCCGTCCAGCGAATAGAACGGCAGTTCCGCCAACTGCGGCAGGCTGTGCAGTTCCTCAAGCGAGTAGGACGGCGCAACCTTCTGGACGACGGGGCGGGTCGAACCCATGCGAAAGGCCGCAAATATGGCACAGAACATCAGCAGACAGGTGACGGATACGACGCGGGTCTGGTGTTTCAGCCCATAGGCCCCGATAATCAGTGCCAGAAGGGCGAACAGCAGCGCATAAACAAGATAGTCCTGATGGCTCCAGGCGATAAAGATGCAGATAGCTGCGGCAACCAGCGCGCCCACACCTATATGAACGCGGATGATGCCTTGTTCAAAGCGGGTAAGCGTCCCCTGTTCCAGACCGAGAACCCAGTGCCGGAGTATACCGGCCGTCATCAGCGCATAGGGAACCAGCGCCGGCATCATGTAGCGTTCCTTCTTTTCCGGCACGAGAGAAAGCAGCAACAGGGAAAGGCCGAACCAGCAGAGCAGGAATTTGTGATCGGCCCAATCCTCCGCGCTTTCGCCCTTGTTGATCTTCCGGCCGCCCAGACCGGCCAGGGCGGGAAGTGCCCAGGCTCCGGCAAAGGCCGGGAAGGAAAGATAAAAATACAGCGGCGCGGTATGTCTGTTCGCCCAGGCGCTGACTTCCCCTTTGGCCACGACTTCCGCGACGTGAGGGACGGCGAGATAGACATAGAGATACCACAGAGAACCGAGAAGCACCCCGAAAATCAGAATGATCGCCAGTCTTTTCCAGGGGATGGGGCGGCGGAACAGAAGCATGGCTGCCAGAAAGGGCAAAAGCATGGTATAAAACTGGACTGGCCCCTTGCTGAGCAGGGAGGCCGCCATACAGAGAATGCCCGCCACAAGCCAGCCTTTTCCGGGCTGGAGCAGCGCCGCAAGCGCGCCGGTCATGAAAACGACGGAGTATATATCCCATGAATTGGCCGTCCCCAGCTTGATGGTCATCAGCATGGAGGCCCCGACAAGTCCGGCGTAGAAATTCGCCCTGCTTTCCCCGCACAGCAGACGATGCAGATCAAAGCAGAACACCCCCAGCAGCGCCGTGACCAGAATGACCGGCATATGCAGTGCAAGCAGGGAAGGAGACGGATCCAGAAGAAAGACCGGTGCAGTCAGCCAGACCGGCAGAGGAGGCTTGTTCAGACGGATTTCGGTAAACAGATGAGGAATGAGCCAGTCCCCGTCAAGGGCCATGCTCTGGGCCGAAATAAGATTCCGCGCTTCCATGATCCCCGTGCCGAACACATAGACCAGAGGAATGAGTACGAGCAGGGAAAAGAGAAAAAGGGCGATTCGCTGTTTCATGAGGGGTAATCCGGGAAAAGAGGACCGCTTCTCACACCTGCCGCGAACTGCGCAGCCCGAGCAGGATGTTGCGGGAATAGGCGATCAGACCGAGGCTCTGACCGAGTATCAGCACAATGTCCAGACGCAGCACGCCGTAAAGACAGATAAGGAGGGAACCGGTGAGACTGATGATCCAGAAGCCCATGGGCAGTACGGATATTCCGCGCCTTGCGGAGTACCACCACTGATACACGAAACGCAGCGTGAACAGGGCCTGACTGGCGCAGCCGAAAACCAGCAGAGGCAGAGGTATATCGGGATTGCGGAACAGCGTTGCCGCCAGAGGCACGGCAAGGGCCACGGCCGAGGCGGCCGCAGGAGGAAGTATCAGCAGCAATATACGGCACGGCAGAGGAATTCCTCTCCACAGACCGTTGGCCTTCAGGTTCCAGAGATAGATATAATACGAAAGAAGCTGGCCGAGGATGATCGCGAAATCGTTCCGCAGCCAGCCGTACAGCAGAAGCAGAAGGGAACCGCAGATGCTGAATACCCAGAACAGGGAAGGAGAAACGATTTTTTTCGCCCGTTCGCTCTTCACCCACTGATGAAGCATACGGAGGGAAAAAAAGCCCTGCGCCAGCAGCCCCACCCCGGTGACAAGAAGGTATTCCCTCATGAATGCCTGTCCTCAAGGTTGGCGGCGGCCACCTTGTATGCAATATGCCTTTTCTTCATCCAGCGCACGGCCAGACAGTCCACAAAGGGCGAAACCAGCCTGTTCCGGAGGTTGAACTTGGACACGCCCGCAACCCGGGGAAAATGCGACACGTCCACCTGCTTGACCTTTCCGCCGTATATCTGAACCAGCGCGGGGAAAAATCTGTGCATTCCCTTGAAGAAGGGAAGAGCCTGCGCAAGATCCGTGCGCATGACCTTGAGCGGGCACCCCGTATCGCGTGCGCCGTCCCCGGTCATCATGCGACGGAAGGCGTTGGCAACGCGGGACTGAAATTTCTTGAAGCCCGTGTCCTTCCGTCTGGCCCGGACTCCTGCCACCAGTTCATATTCCTCAATCCAGGGCAGAAGGAGGTTCAATTCCTCCGGAGCGGTCTGCAAATCCGCGTCGATATAGGCCAGATACGGGGAACGGACGCGATCCATCCCCGCCTTCAGGGCCGTACTCAGACCGCAGTTGTGTTCCAGCTCGATGAAGAAAAAGGCTTCATGTTCCGCACAGGCCGCGCGGATGCGTTCCCCGCTGCCGTCCGTGGAACCGTCGTTGATGAACAGCACGCAGGCAGAGCGGGACGCCTGCGGAAGAAAGGCCGCAAGTCTGGCCGTCAGCGCCGGCATGTTGTCCACCTCGTTGTACACTGGGACGAGGATCGTCAATTCGTACTGAGCGGTCTGATTCTGCTGTGATGTCATTGTTGTTTCTCCATGGTCTCCGCCGCATTGCCCGTACGGAACGGCATGATCTCAGAGCGGCCGGAAGCAGTGTATGCCAGCAGGGCTGCCGGACGGGAACCATACTCCGGACGCGTTCGTCAGCGGAGAGGATTCCGCGGCGAAAGGTACCAGTCCACAAAGTTGCGGATGCCCTGCTCAAGCGGCGTATCCGGGCTGTAGGCAATCTTCTGCCGGAGCTTTGAAGTGTCGGCATAGGTCTGATACACGTCTCCCTTCTGCATGGGAAGCATGTTCAACTCGGCCTTCCTGCCCAGAGCCTCTTCCAGAATATGGATGAAATCCATCAATTTCATGGGGCGGCCGCAGCCTATATTGTACAGTGCGACGGGAACCTTCCCCTCCGGGGTTTTCTCGAGCAACTGCGCCACAGCCTCGATGATATCGTCGATATAGGTGAAATCCCGCGAAAGATTGCCGTTGTTGAAGACGTTTATCGGCTTCCCGGCAAGAATGGCTTTGGCAAAGAGTACCGGCGCCATATCCGGCCGCCCCCAG
>DWXS01000062.1 GCA_019119045.1 Candidatus Mailhella merdavium
TATATAGGCCACCAATAGAACCCTCCTCCCTCACTACCTTTTTCATAATATATATTATTCCCCATATGCTTGCCCCCATGTATAAGTGTTGCTGGACTTTTTGTGACTATCTCGAACATGTCAAGCCCTGAACTGTGCCGTAACCAAGCATTCCCATTTTCTAAAGTCTGACCGGGTACGGATGAGCCGTAAGCTAACTTTTTATTCCTCAAGTCCGGAACCGCCCCACCCACAAGCGCAAACAGTTCCGGGTAAACTGTGGGGTTGACCGATTGTCCGTTACATTCCAACCACTTGCCTTCATCCCAGCCTTCCGGGTTTGTTGCGACAGGCCATGTGATGATCGTGCCGATCGGAACCCCTGAAATTGAGTCAGCTTCGACAGATACGTTGCGAGGATCAAAACTTGTTGCATCCAGAGCCAGTGCGGGGCCACTGAAACAACTAAACACCCAAAAAAAGACCGCAGTAAAAAGAGCAGCGGCTTTTTTCAGGTCAAAAAGTTTTCTCATGTCTTCTTTCCTTTGGAGTTGTCAGGGCGGCTTTTGCCGCCCTGGTTGCCTTTTCCCTTCCCGCCTATCCCCAGCGGGAGCGGAAAAGCTCGTGGAGTGCGCCGACAGCCAGCTGGATCAGATACAGTTTTTCCAGTAGTACGGCATCAGGATCGGCGTCTTTCGACTTTTCGACGGAAGGTGTCTGGAGACGGAGCCGGAAATTCTGATCGATCACCGCGTTCCATTCCATGGAATTTTCGTCGGTGAGAGTGAGCTTCATTTTCCGGATATAAAGTCCCGCTTCCAACCCGGCGGCTACGCTCCCAGACTCATTTCTGCTGGAGACGGTTTCGCCGCTTTCCTTTTGCAAAGTGACTTCTCCGGCTTCCGCGATATTGAACGTATGCCCGTCATAATTCACGTCCTGGCTATGACCATAGATCTCCTGAAGAAACGTTTCCATTGCCAGACTTTCTTTCAGGGCATCCTCCCGATCTTCCAGCCCGGCGAAAGAGAGGTCCTTCATGTCCTGCCCGAAACTGGACTTGAAATGTTCGGCAAAGGCTTCAAGCTGCTTGCCGGAGGTGGAGCTGACAAAAAGCATACCGGTAGTCATATCCAGAGAGGCGTCCACCACGGAGGGACTCGGCGGAGTTTTCTCCATGAGCTTTGCCTTGACGAGATCCTTCAGTTCCTTTTTCCTTTCTCTGGAAACAAACTTCTTCCCTTCTGCCTGGGCTTTTTCCATCTCCTCCTGGAGAGCCTTTTCATACTTCACCTTCAGAACCGGAGCGGGGACGCGGCGCGTGTCGGTTCTGAAAGCGAACACCATGAAGTTGCCCTTTTCCGGAACGGACACATCCCATGCCAGATCCAGAATGTCATCAAAATTAACCCAGCCGCGAGCCGTCTCTTCACCCGGCAGATCGTCGATAGGGGCAAACGCGAACTGTTTCAGCTTTTCCGCCGTGACGGCGGCGGGATTTTCAACCTTGAACACCGTCAATGCGCAGTTTTTTGCCATCAGGCCCATGTGATACTCCTGTTTTTTGAAAATACCGAATCCAATAGCGCAGATTATGCACTTTTCTCTCTGAACGAGCTGAACTCAGGCTTCCCGCCCTTGTCGAAACAGGTTCCCGTGCAGGCGGGATACCCGCTGCAACTCCAATAGAAGGCCCCTTTCTTTTTCCTGCTTTCCTTGCGGATCAACCCCTTGCCGCACCTGGGGCACTTGTGCGGGGATACTGCCTGCGGGATCTTTTTCCCCGGCTTGCCGTTGTCGTCCGGAGCCGTGTACTGGCAGCCATCCTTGTATCCGGCGCAGCCCCAGAAATACTCTTTCTTCCCGTCTTTCAGTTCTTTTTTGGGTATCCGGCGCAGAGGTCTGCCGCAGTCTGGACATGGATACGCCGGAGGGAAAGGCTTGCTGGCGTCCAGCGCGGCGAGAAGGCCCGGCAGAGCGGCAATCTGATTATCGAGAAACTCTTCCAGCGAGGACTTGCCCGCTTCGATGAGTGTCATTCGGGTTTCCCACTGCGCGGTTGTCACGGGATCTTTCAGCTCCGGAGGCGTCATGTCGATGAGTCTCTGTCCAAGTTCCGTACTCACCAGAGCCTTGCCGTCCGTCCGGATGTAGTTGTTTCTTTTCAGTTTCTCAATGATATCGGCCCGCGTGGCCTCCGTTCCAATCCCTTCCGTCTCCTTTAATTTCGCTTTCGCGGCGGGATCGGTGATAAAACGGTGGATACTTGCCATATCCTTGATAAGCGAGCCTTCCGTGTACTTGGGGGGCGGGCTGGTCTTTTTGACCTGCGGTTCCACCCCGTCGCACGTCACCTGTGCATCTTTTGCCAGTTCCGGCAGAGCCTGCCCGCTGTCTTCGTCCTTTTCCTCATCGTCGGCCTGTCTGGCCGTCCAGCCCGCGTCAATGACTGTCTGCCCACGGGCAACCCATGTGCCCTGGCAGTCAATCGTGATTTTCTGGGAATTGTACTGATACGGAGGATAGAACTGGAGACAGTAGGCAGTGGCAATCAGGCCATATATCCAGGCTTCCTTCTCTGAAAGCCCGGAAGGCATGTCTCCCGTGGGGGCAAGTGCGGTGTGCGCCCCCAGCTTGCCGTCATCCCAGGCCGCCGATTTGAGCGTCAGATCGCAGCCCCCGGCCACATCTTCAAGACCGGGAACCTGCTTGAGCATGGACACGATGTGTCCCGCATCCGCCAGTTCGGCGACGGCCATATACTGACAATCGGTACGCGGATAGGTGGTCAGTTTCTTTTCATAGAGAGCCTGCGCGGTATCCAGCGTTTCCTGTGCGCTCATGCCGTACTTCGCATTCGCCATGACCTGAAGCGTGGACAGACAGTGCGGCAGAGGAGGCTGTTTGACTTTCAGCTCCTTTTCGCAGGCGGTGACGACTCCGGACTTGCCCGACGCGGCGTCGGCAATCCCCTTTGCGACGGTCTGCTCCGCAATGCGCCTCTTGTCGTCCAGACCGGACATGTTTTCGTCGGGGACAAAAGCAGCCAGAAAATGCGTATCGCCATGCGTGAAGGTTCCCCTCAACACATAATAAACCTGGCTTTTGTGATCCGCCCGTATCCTGTCCCTGTTGACGACAAGAGCCAATGTGGGAGTTCTGACTCGTCCAAGGCTCATGATACCGACATAGCCCGCGTCACGGGCTTTCAGCGTCATGGCCCGACTGGCATTCATCCCGACAAGCCAGTCCGCACGCTTTCGGGCCAGTGCGGAGTCGTGGAGAGGTGCGTACGTTGTATTGTCTTCGAGGTTCGCCAGCGCATGAGCAACTGCCTTGTCGTTCAATGCGGTCAGCCAGAGCCTGAGCGTTTTGCCCGTGTAGCCGCATTCCTCAATGACTTCATCCACGAGGAGTTGCCCTTCCCGATCCGGGTCGCCCGCATTGACCACGCAGTCGGCCTGACGCAGGAAAGATTTGACGACCTCAAGCTGCTCCTTGACGCCTTTGTCATCCCTGAGAACCAGCAGCCATTTTTCCGGAACAATCGGGAGCGTATCGCGCCGCCACTGTCGGTACTGTTCCCCATAAGCTTCCGGCTTAACGTCCTCAAAAAGGTGCCCGAAGCACCATGTTACTATATCGTCTCCACAGTCATAGAAGCCGTCTTTTTTCGGCCCTCCTCCGAGACCCTGCGCTATCACTCCGGCCAGGGAGGGCTTTTCCGCAATAAATAGCCTCATTTACCACCTCAATTAATATTCAAACTGTTGGGGTTGAAAATCTCCTGGGCAGGCAGTTCCGTCACTTGCGTCCTGCCTGGTCAGGGGCGGACGCATATGGAGTTCGATAAGCCCGCTCTCTCTGCTTTGCAGTGGGCAGGCTTCAAGGCGGATATTCCAGCTCCCGTCCCGGTTTTCAAAGGCCGTGCCGACCTTGAACCAGCGTTTTTTCATTTCATTGCCGATCCGATATTCCCGGATTGAAAAGACATCCATCCTGTTTTTTTCCTGGTCACTCATGATCAGACTCACTTTTTGATGCACCGTCAGAGCGGCTGTTAACGGCGAATCGCTTAATATGATTCACAACATTCGCGGCATAAAGTCGTCCTCGTTCGGGATTACGGGAAAGAGGGGTATGGTAGCTTGCTACGGCCTTCCAATTCAGGCCATACCGTTTGATTTCCTGAGAGAGTATCCAAACTCCCAGGAGTATATTGTTTTTCGGTTCTATAGCCGTTTCCGGAGATATGCCCAGACGGTGCAGCCACCAGACATTGATCTGCATCAGACCAACGTCATAGCTGTTCCCTTTTCCTTTTGCCTTAATGAGAGCAAGGGCGTCTTCCCGGCTTGAGGGAAAATAACTTTTACCCTGAATATTTACCGCCCAGGGCTGGAATCCGCTTTCCTGCCGGGCAATGGCCAGAGCCAGACTTTCCGGCACGGAATAGCGTGCGCAGTGCGTTCTGAATGACTCCATATAAGGAACAGATTCTTGTTCAGACTTCACTTCCGCGTCAGCGAACGCAAGGCTGCTGGAGAAGCAAAGCTGAAGAAAAGAGGAAAGAAGAATCCTAATCACTGACATCGGCATCTCTCCGCGTACAAAGGGCAAAGGCCATTGCCCGTCCGTAGTCGGCATCGGGATAGATCCAGCCTTTTCCGTCGCCTTTCAGCACGCGCATGTGGATGCGCCACTGAGTGTCACTTTCCTCTGTCGCCCACGCCTGAATTGCCGCCAGCGGTGGTGATTTTTCGTTTGCGCTGAGGATTGAGGGCGCAACGAAAATTTCAGGTTCGGTATCCGTGCCGGGGGCGCAGGAAGGCTTGTCCAGCAAATCGCCGTTGGCTACCAGCAGGGCGTCTTTAAACAGCCTGGAATTTCCGGTATCCGCAATAATTTCGGCGTGGCCGTTCCGGCAGATATACAGCCCCTGTTCTTCATCAAGGAACGTTCGGCCCTCATTTTCCGTATCAAGGCAGAAATCATCTTCCAGCTCATGCGGAGTGAACTGGACTTCAGCGACATTCCGGATCGCGTGATCTGTCATGTCCAGCTCCGTCCACATTTCATTAAGTTCCGGCTTGCCGGGTATGGCCACACGGTAGAGAAATTCCCCAGCCAGCTCATTCGCTGAGAAATCCGTCAGTGCTCCGAGGTGTCCTTCTCCGGGGGACGGTATTCCAGATTCGGCCAGGACAAGTCGCCAGCCGCCCATAGTCCCGACAAGCTGATCAGAATTTTGTCCGGGAAGGACTCCGCTGGGAATGAATCCGGCATGGCCGCCTGCAATCGTCGCGGCTCCGGGGACGGTGGAGTTGACAAAGGAGGTTCCGTCGCGGGTTCCGCCCGTAGTCAGAACGACGAGCCTCAGTGCTCCGTCCTCCGGCTGGCGAACATAAATCTGATAGTCCTGCCCCCAGCCGTTGCGTTCGCTGACATTTTGCAGCAGATCAGCGGCCTGCAAGTCGGCAATCGTCAGAGTCGGGCCGCTTGTGCCCGTGGCCTGAGCCAGCAGGTCAGGCGCATGGGTGCGCCCGTACTCCCTTGCAGCGGTAACGACAAGATTAAGATGATAGGCGATTGTCCGCTGCTGGAACCAGGTTATTCCCTGCCATATAAGATACGCCAGAAGAGGAAAGAGCAGCAGATAGGTGGTCAGTCCCCCAATGGCATCCAGACTGATCCAGCCTCCGTCATCGTTTTTTGTGAGGAGATTCCGTAACCGGCGGAATACGTTCATTGTACCTCCATCAGGCTGACCAGTGCCCCGGCGGGTATGAAGTCGGGCAGAATATCCCCCCACGGGTGCAATGTCCCGGACTGCGCCTGTCCCATGGCCTGACTGTTGTGGTATTGATTGAGGATTGCTCCGATCTCCATGCCGGGAATTTCGCCCCATACATAACAGACGCCGTTGTTCATCCGCGCCTGCCATCGCTCCGTGTTCATCCCGTCGGGCAGAGTCAGAGCATTGGCCGGGATTGCCCCTTGATGCTCCGGATTGTCGTGGGCAAACTGCCAGGCCGCGCGTCTGAAAATACCGAAGGAAACAGCGAGCGCCTGCCCTCTGACATCATCTTCGGAAGGCGGGCGGGAGAAGAGCATTCCGGACAGAGCGATCAGCCCCAGCAGCAGAGTGAAGACCATCAGTGTTTTCATATCTCGCTCAGACGGTTCATCAGCGCCATGTTGCGCTGTTCGGTGATGTCGTTTTCCAGCGCGGCAAGCTTGCCGTCCCTGATTTTCGCCCGGATTCCCTTCAGCCGTTCCCTGAAGGGAACCAGCAGGAATTCCGGCATGGCCAGAGCCTTTTTGTCCCCGTCGTTCACAAGATCCAGCCGGACAATGGCCAGCAGGCTCTGCGCCAGATTGTGCGCGGCCATATTGCCGTCGATTTCTCTGGCCCACCCGATAAGCCTTTCCAGAGCGGTAACAATATCCAGACCGTGCAGCGTGCTGACAACAAGCTGTTCGGAGGAACCGAGCGCGACGCGCAAAACTTCGCTTGCCGCATATCTGCTCCGGATCTCGCCGATGTAGACAATGTTCGGCGAGCCGTAGCGGTGGGAACGTTCAATGTGACGGATGAGATCGGCTTCATCTTCCAGTTCCTGCTGAAAGCACCAGCCGAACTCGCCGTGTTGCCCGGCAAGCGGCATTTCCACGGGAATTTCATAGGTGATCGCATGGCCGCCGTACAATTCCAGACGGGATTTCGTATAGCTTGACGCGGTTGTCGTCTTGCCCGACGCCTGAGCGCCGCAGAACAGGACAAGCCCATGCTGATGTTCCCCGCTCAGAAGCCAGTCCCGCACGGCGTCCGGGAGGCCAAGACCGGAAAAATCCGGCACTGTGAGCGGCAGCCTGCGCAGGAAATATGTCTCTCCAAGATCGATATCCTGATACCGCGCCACGCGGTAATTCCGTCCGTCATGGCGGAAGCGGAACATTTCTCCTCTTGCGCGGTAATATTCGCTCCCCAGGGCGGAACGGATGGAATCCACTTCCGCTTCATCTTCATGCCGCACGGGAATAAGTTCCCGGCCATGACCGGGAACGCCTTTCAGGACGGCCTGAAGCTCTCCCGGAAGCAGGATCAGATCGCTGAATTCCTGTTCGTTGAGCGGCACGGCTACCTCGCGGTGTACATGAGAACGTTCCCGTTCCCGGATTCGCAGTAGCCCCCGGCTGTGCCGACACCATCTTCCAGATTGATATCGTTGCCGTTGACGCTCACGGCGTCCCATGCTTCACGCTGAAACACCGACAGGCTGATACAGTCTTTTTCGGGAACATCGCTCAGTGTGATGGTAAACGACGAGGCATCCCCGTCGGCTTCGGCAAGTTCGACATCGCCGCCCCATGCGTTTCTGACGACATCACCCCTCCGCATGGTTTGCGGGATGATTCCCGCCCGTATGGCAATGTCGTTGTCCAGCCCCGCATAGCCGTCCACGGACGCGCTGAAGACGGCGATAGTTTTCATGCGCAGACTGGCAAGGGCCTGCTGTGTCTGCGTCAGTTTGGAATCGCCGAACAGGAAAACAAGCAGCAGGGCGGCAGCCGCAATCATGATCATGTAAAAGGTATAGCCTCCCATATGTTCGAGAAGAACATATCCGGCTTCATCATTCCTTTCGTCCGGACGGATTGCGTCAATATTTTTCAGCACAGTGTCCATATCAGAAACCTCCAATATTGATGGATTGCTGCAACGAACTCGTTGCCAGGGCCACCCCGCAGAGCAGCAGGCCGATCCCGCAGATCAGGGCGGCGTTAAGCGCACCGGCTTTGCGCGTTATTTCCTTCCGGCTGTTTTCCAGCCATTCGCGGGCGATATTGTAAAAATTGTCATAGAAACTCGGCAGTTCCTCATAAGCCAGCAGGTCTTCAATGACTTCCGGAGACGGAAAGTTCATGCCCGCTGCCTTCAGAGCGGAGGCAAGTCTGTCCCCGTGCTGGTAGACCTGCCGGATGCGTCGCACGCGCTCCCGCAGCCAGGGGGACATCTGCTTGAGTTCCAGCATGTCGTCCAAAATAAAAATGAATTTCATTCCGGCGCGCATGAGCGTGGCCACGCTCATCATCCACGTCGCGCCGTTGAGCAGGCGGTAAATCGACCACGGCACATATTTTTCCACCTTGAGCCGGGCCTGCCCCGTCCACAGAGGCAACGAGACAAGGGAGGCAATGACGCCAAGGAAAAGAAGTATGGCCAGTATGATTCCCCAGGGAGAAGCGATGAATTCCGCCGAACCGAACAGGATACGGGCGGCCACGCCCCATTGCTCCGGATCTCCCAGCAGGCGCAGTTCCGGCAATACCATGAAGGCCAGAACCCAGAGCATTCCGCAGAACATGACAAGAAGAAGCAGAGGATAGGCCAGCGCGGAAACAAGACTGCTCATGATGCTCCGCCGAGCCTTAATCATGTCCACGCACAGATCCAGAGCGCGGGAAAGATCTGTTTGAGACCCGGCGCGAAGCAGCATGGCTTCTTCCGGAGGGATGAACTCGCTGAAGGCTTCATCCAGATCCTGCCCGTCCTGATAGGCGGCAATAACCTCATCCATGACAAGTTCCAGCGGGGAATTGCGCTGGATCAGGCGATCCCGGTACAGTTCCAGTGACCTTTTGAGCGCGAGATTGTACCGCTGATGCGCGGCCAGCATTTCCCACAGCTTCTGGCGTTCCACGGAGTTAAACCAGATCCTGGCGATGACGGGCAGCATTTTCGGCCCGTACAGGCTTTTAAACTCCTGCGCGTTCATATCAGTCCCCAAGCTCGTTGAGCGATTCGATCGCCTTGTCGATATTGAGAGGAGCGCCCAGTTCCCGTTCGGTCATGGCGGGATCAAGGATGCCCGCGCTGATACCGTCGATCGCGTGATCAACATAACTGCGCCCGCCAAGCGACTCCTTCCAGTATTTCCGGGCTTCCTCCTGCCTGCCGTCTTTAATTAGGGAAAGAAGGCGTTCATCGGTGACGACGACTTCCACGGCCAGAGTGCGTCCGGAAAATCCGAGATTCCGGCAGTGTTCGCAGCCGGGGCCGCGAACATGGACATGGGAAAGGTCGCGGACGACGCTGATCAGGCGTTTTTCCACGTCAGCAGGCAGGATATGGGCGCGTTCGGCCTTGTCCGGCCTGGACAGATATTCTGTCAGACTGACCTTGCAGTGTTCGCAGAGAGTGGGGAGCAGACGTTGATAAATCAGGCCGGTCAGCACCTTGTAGTTGCAGAGCGTATCCAGCGGATCGCCGATGTTTCCTTCCGCGCTCATCAGCATGTTCCGGAGCCGGGTAACGATCTCGAAAGCGTCCAGCGCGTGGATGGTGCCCAGCACGGAATGGCCTGCCAGCGTTTCATCCAGCGCGGCCTGGGCTGTTTCAGCATCCCGGATTTCCCCCTGCATGAGAACGTTCAGGTCGGTACGGAGCAGTCCCTTGTTGGCGTCGCTTCGATCACTGCCGATGATGACCTGCTTGACGTTCCGCATGGGATATTCCGGAGGATCTTCATGCGTCAGATAGTTTTTTTCCGGATATTCCTGCGCCTGTCCTTCCATGATATGCTTGAGAACCGTGCTTTTGCCCGACCCCATAGCCCCCGCGATCAGAAACATGCCCGTGCGTTGGGTAAGGAAACGGATTTTCGCCGCTTCCCTGGCGGGATAACCCAGCATTTTCAGACGTTCAGTCAATGTCCCTTCCACAATGATGCTGTCGTACAGCAGGCGCAAAGCCATATAGGTGCCCATGCCGTTATCGGCATCGACCGCCGCAATCGGTTCCGTGTGGATACGCACGGAATAGACATCCGGCGGCAGATATTTCCTGTTGACGATACGGGCGTCCATGCGGCTGTGCGGGGTGAATTCCCCTCTGCCGTCCTGCCCCATCGTATTGAACAGGACGCGCAGCAGGGCGCGCCCGGTATCTCCGGGCAGCGTGGCGTGATCCCGGATAAGGTTCATCCTGCGAAGCTGGATGATCAGCTGCGGCCCGGTATCCACCAGGTGGATATCCGAAGCACGCAGATCATAGGCGTCCCGGAGCAGCTGTTTTGCATAGCCGAGCATGGCGCTGTCCGAGGACAGCTCCACGCTATTTTTCATTCTCCGGCTTAGGGCGCGGTCTTCTTCCCATATGATATCGTTCTCGTTGATACCCCGCCGTTCCGCCAGGGACAGGAAGGAAAGCATGAAGGGTTCGCCTTGCAGGCTCCTGGCGATGAAGAGCCTGCCTTCCGAAAGAGTCACCCTGTCCCGAAATTCATCGGGGAGTTCGTCAAGAATGGTTGTCGTCGCCATTATTCCCACCTGATACTTTTGCCGTTTGCCAGACGCAGCCCATCTCTGTCGATTGCGCGTACTCTGCTTCCCTGAAGCGTATCCCCAACGGCCACGGTCACTTCCTGTCCTGAAGGCATGGCGACGGTCGCCGTCATCTTTTTGTCCGTTCCTTGAACGCCGATCAGCCGTGCTTTGGGTTCAGGAGTTACAGGCGCAGGGGCCTTGCCACCGGAAGGAGGCGTAAGGGAAGCCAGCAGTTCCGGAGTAAGTTTCGTAACGGAGGGCGTGGCCGTGGCCGGAGCTTCAAGTTTTTCAAGTTCAGCTTGAAGTTTTGCCTTTTCCACACGCGCTTGCAGCAGCATGATATCCGATTGAATCCGCATGAGTTCGCTCTGTGTGGCATCCGAAACGGAGGCTTTTGCGATCATCTCTTCTCGTGCGGGAACAGCCCGCGTTCCGGCAGACGTGCCGGAGGAAAGAGGCGACCTGGATTGAGCGGAGCCTGCCGTTCTGGAAGAAGCATTCCCTTCCGTCCCTGATTCCGCCGTTTGCGTCCGTGAAGTCGCGGCGACGCTTTTTCCGCCGATTCCGAAAGGATCGGCGGAATTCGTTTCCGTATTCGCCTCGCTGGAGGACGGACTTTTTTCTTCCGTTTCCTGCCTTTTTCCTTTGGCGTCCCCGTCTTTTTTCAGTTCGGAAATGCTGATGAGCGGCGTGGACTGTTCAAGAGAGGAGAAATATCCGTTTTCTTTCGCCCATTTCCAGCCGAAGAGACTCAGAACGACACCAAGGAAAAGAAATGCGATAAGGTTTTTGTATTTGTTGATGTTTTTAGGGATACGCATGGACAACCCCTTTGATGGTTGCGTTCTTTCCGGTTTCCAGAACGACGCTTTCAACGATGCAGCCGGGCAGATCCAGCCGTGCGCCGATTTCTCCGGAGAGCAGACAGGCGAGAGGGACATTGTGAAGTTCAAATCGTCCTGCTTGCCAGGGAGCCGTTATTTCCGTTTTTTTGACGACCTTGCTTGCGGGAGCCTTCCATGAATCCCGCACGCGCAGGCGGTAATCTTGGGCAAGCTGGTACAGAGAGCGTTTCACAAAGGAAAGCGTCGGCAGCGCGGCCTGTTCGCGTCTTTTTTCCGGAGCAATGGGAATTTTTCTTTCCGCCGTATCCGTTCCGTCTCCTGTCAGCGTCAGAAACTCGGGCAGATTGACATAGCTTGCGCCGGGACGATGCTCATATCTGACCGTGACGGACTTTGGGCCGCATATGGTCTCGCGCAGACGCCATCCGTTGATATACAGGGGTTGTTCTCCCGCTGTCTTCATACAGGCGGCCAGCATCGCGCCGTTATCGACGGCGTTGAGCCAGGGACGCGGAAACTGTTCGGCTATGGAATCCTGTATGAGCTGTCCCTCTTTCCGGATTCTTGCCTGCTCCGCTTGGAAGGCGAGCATTTCCCTCTGTTCCGTCCTGTGATTCCACCAGGAAAGCGCGGCGTATCCGGCAGCGGCAATGAACAGGCAGAAGGCAATGCCCCTGCGTAGTCTGGCCCGAGCGGCGACATCCTGAAAAAGGGGTTCCAGCCGTGCGTCCGGTCTGAGAAGCGGCATGATGTATGAGAGACTTTCTTCTGGCGTTGTCTTCTCGATCTGGGAAACGCCGCTTGTCCCCATATAGTTGAGCAACTTCCGCACTCCTTCCCGCGCATCAGCCAGAGATGGATATACTCTGTCCCCATCCCCGGCCACGCTTCCCTCTCTAATGGCGCACAGCCACCATACGCCGTCTTCTTCCGTCCCCTCAAAACAGAAGACGCCAACAAAACTCAGGACATTCGGATTCAGCGCGGCGGCAAGGGAGGGAATCCTGCGTATCTGTCCTTCCATATATCCCAGACCGAACTGGTGACGGCGCAGAGCCACGACGTTATAGGGATGTTCCGGATCGTCGGCTTCCCTTTCCCTGGCACGGGCGCGGGCGTGCGTCCGCATGACCTTTGCCCCGGCCATGCCGCCCTTGGGAACCTGCCACCAGAGATCAATCGCATAATCACGGTTACCTATTGTGACGGTGCGGATCATGCGGCGGCTCCGTATTCGGCGGTTTCAACCAGCGGTTCGCCGATGCTTTCCGCGTCGATGGTGATGACAATCAGCGTGCGTTCATGCTGTCGCGATGTTCCGAAGGAGAGCAGTCCCGCCGAACCGTCCGTGGACATGTCGTCCGTCTGGAAGCCCGCAAGGACAAGGCTTTGCCCCATCTGCATGTGGACGCGCTGCCTGAAGCTCTTGGAAGACAGTTCCGGAAGCTGAACCTTGATATCGTCCGTGGTGAACTCTTCCATTGCGTCCAGACTGGAAATCGCCAGATTGTACTGAAGAATCAGACGCCGACGATCCAGAATCAGCGGGATCAGCGTCACCGAGAAGCCATAAGTAAGATCTCCCGGCTCAATCGTGGTGCTTTCCGAGTATTCGCTGGTATCCCGGCTCACTCTGGCCAGAATGGTTTTGTTCTTCACAATTTGTATGGGCATGGGCTGATTGTTCATGGTGATGCCGCTGGAAGCCTTGAGCAGCGTCGCCTTTCCGGAACTGTGAAGCGCGTCGATCAACGCTCTGCTTCCCCTGCCGGAACCGTCAATCAATGTCGCGCTGAAACCGGAAGTTCCCAGATTCAGAGGAATCCCGCCGATTGAGAGATTGCCGGAAGTGATGCTTGGCGAAATGTCCAGCCCCGCGCTGGAATCTTCATTAATTTCCACCTGCCAGACGCGGACGGTCAGCGAAACCTGCCGGGAAAGACGCAAGTTGTAGTCGTCAACCATCTTTGCCACCCGCCTGATAACGGCGGGAGTATCGGAAACCGTGATGCTGCTTGCCGCACGGTTGGAACTGACGCTCCCGGCGGGGGAGAGCATATCCTTGACCGCCGTTTCCACTTCCTTCAGCGTGTCAAATTGGACGCGCTCCCTGTTTGTCTGCGCTGTCTGGCTTTCCGAGGAACTGTCCCCGGTGGAGGAGCCGCCGATGACATCAGTTCCCGACGCTTCCCTGCTTTTGCTGGTGATGGTGTTGTCGTAGTTTACCTGTCCGAGGGAGGCGTAGATGATGAAAGTCCGTGTCTGGAAAAGGCTGAAGGTCACGCCGTCGGAATCGCAGTCCCATTCCGAGCCGCTTTTCGCAGCCATGAGATCCAGAAGCTGGTGCAGTTCTCCCTGAAAGTTGACGGAAAACGGCGTCTGGCGCGGAGCTTTCCCTTCATCCTGAGTCCCGTGATCCACACGAAGTTTCATGTCAGGAAGCACACCCGCCAGAGCGGCGCACATTTCATCCAGCGTTCCTGTGCGCCGGAGCGTGATTTGTTCGTTCAGGCCGGGAAACTGCTTTTTCTGCCGCATGACCGGCGTTCCTCCCAGATACGGAGCGTCAATACTGGTGACGACCTGCGATGTAGACTGCTCTTCAGCCTTTGTCATATGAGACTGCGCCGTCTGCTCGTTCGGATGCCATACACCGGCGCAGGCCGATATGAGCAACATCAGGAGAAGCAGGGTGACACTGAAACCTTTTTTCATATCAGTTATCCTTGATTTCCAGAACGGCGTTGGCTTTGTACAGGGTCGCACGCAGGGAATTGCCCTGTGTATGCAGAGCCTGGAACACCCCGTTCACAGCTTTTTCAAAATCCCCACGCATAATGGCGTGTGCCTGAAGACGGATATCGTGGTCAGCTTTCCAGAGCAGCTGCCAGTCCGCTTTGGCGCACCACTCGCGCAGTTGTTCTTCGAGACTTCCCGGAGAAAGTTCCCATTCCGTTTCAGCTGTGGGGGAGAAAGGTTCCCCTTTAACCGTCTTGAAAGTTTTTATTTTGGCCAGTTCCCGCTGGACTTCAGAGTCGGGTTGCACTCCTGTCTCCGTCGGTGCGGGAGCTGGAGGCATGGAAACCGTGACGATACGCACGCGGCGTGCGTTTTCATCAAACTCCGCACGGCATCCGGCCTGTTCAGCGGCCACGCTGATCGACTTGCGCCAGGATGCGTCTTCCGGCCAGCTCACCCTGATCTCCCGTTTGCTTTCATCGGGGATTGTATATTTCCAGCCTCTCTGGAGATTATAGAGTACAGCTTCCCGCAGAGGACGATTCTGGTTCCCCAGCGGTAAAGCCGCTGGGGTAGGGGAAGGCGTGGGTTGAACCTGCGCTGTTACTGCGGGAAGGAGAGCAGGTTGAGGTTCCGCAGGTGGGGAAAATGACCAACTTTCTTCCGTTCGCCATGCGGCCTGTTGATATGTAGGACGAGGGGCTTCCAGCGGCAGAATCTCCTCTGATACCGGCTGCAATATGGAAAAGCTCTGCGCCATTGCCGTGCCGTCACTGAACTGCAAATTGAGATATCCCGTACCGGGAGTAAGCTCTCCGAGCGCATAGATGACAGATACATTGGCCATTTCCTTTCGCATGGCCAGAGCATTGTTCCGGCCCAGTGCATAGCGCAGCGCATCCCCGAACATGCCGTTCCCTTCCGGATCTTCCACATAGATGAGGGCTTGGGGATATCGGATACTGAGCCGTTCCGATACGGCGGCGGCCAGTGTCTTGATCTGTTCGGCGTGGCCGAGTCCTGAAAGCTCATCATAGGACGCCATAAGAGAAGAGCGGTGCAGAGAGCAACCGGTACACGCTATCATGAGGGCGAGCAGGGAAAAAATGAGGAGCTTCATCGTTCCAGGCTCCTCTCCGTTTTGCGCTGAAGGGCAACCTGTTCGCGGACAGCCTTTTCCCCATGAGCCTGATGCAGATCGTTAAAATCTTTCAGCCCCTGCGCGATTTCCGAATCACTGAACTGCGGAATAACAACTCGTCCATTGACGTGTTTTGCTGCCAGTTCTGCTTTTTCCAGACCAATGTTGACCTCTCTCCGGACATCGTTGTCCGCGCAGAACGTCAGCTGCGCCTGCGGATACTGTTCCCGCAGAGCCTTTCCGACCGCAGCCAGATTCCCGGCGTCAAAACAGACGGCAACCGGCTTTTTTGTGCATTCGTACAGCGACGCGCCCGTTGCGTAGCCTTCCGCAAGCAGGATTTCCCCGTTCGGCGTCACCTTGTCCTGGCCGATAAGATGGAAGCAGCCGAATTTTTGCCCTCCTTTTTCAAAAAACTTGGAGCCGTCCTCATTGATAACCTGCACAGTGCGGATTTCTCCCTCTATATTCCGCAGGGGAATAATGAGTTTTTTCCCGTCCGGGCTTTGTTTGATCCCGTGAGGATACACGCCTTTCCTCTGGAGATAGAGGTGAGAGCTTGCGGCTTTTTCGCGATTCTCGAAAATTTCCGCGCACATTTTCGCAACGCGATCCTGTTCCGCCCTGCGCTCCGCATCCCGTTTTCTCTGGCGTTCGGCGGCTTCCGCACGCAGGGCGGCAAGCTGTTCTTCCGAAAGGCGGTGTCCGCTGACCGTCCAGTTCTTTTTTTCGCCAGTGACAAAATTCTGGATATAGCCGGAGGGACGGCCATCCAGATAGCCGAGATAGGCCCCGTCTTTTCCCTGGGGGCGTCCCGCAAGAGGCACGCGGTGGAGTTTACCGTCCATTTCCGGAAGTCTGCCGCCCAAATCCAGTCCGGCTTCCTGGATCGCGACGGCAAATTCTTCACGGGGATTCATTTTGGGTTCGGAAACGACCTGTTTTACCGGGAGCCATTTTTTCAATGGAGTCAAATCCGTTCCGGCAGGGGCATACCAAAGAGATTTTTGCCGATCCCATCGTGCTCCGGCTTTTTTTGCTGCTTCTTTCTCTTGATAGGGTACAGAGAGCCAGGTATCGACTTTTGCTTGCTCCGGTGCGGGGAGAGATTCTTTCTGGTTTCCCTGC
Organism: Candidatus Mailhella merdavium; assembly: GCA_019119045.1. Lineage (GTDB taxonomy): Bacteria > Desulfobacterota > Desulfovibrionia > Desulfovibrionales > Desulfovibrionaceae > Mailhella > Mailhella merdavium. The sequence goes on from DWXS01000062.1 coordinate 16,162, forward strand.
GCTGGAGCTATTGCTCCCAGCCCAACTTCTTCTTTTCGTTCCAGAGGCTCTTTTTTCTGCTGCTCCTGCTTTTGTTGCAGATCCAGCTCCATAACAAATTCCTTAATCCTTTCGGCATCTCTGGCCGCCCTTACAATTTCGTAAGGATCTTTTTTCAAATCTTGTATCCAGCTATCCACATAAGCCGCGTGCTGGCCCGGATCATGAGCTATGCCCAGATCCTGAGAGAGCATCCACGACGCTATTTCCGCCCGCAGTTCTTCCCTTGCATACGCCGGACTTCCGAACCCTCCGTGGAAATCCCTGTGCAGGCGGCTTTCATGCCCCGTCCAGTGCCCAAGCTCATGCAGGGCAGTGCCGTAATATCCCGCTGGATCGGGAAACTGCTCTTTTTCCGGAAGAACGATAATATCCTGAGAGGGTCTGTAATATGCTCTGGCTCCCTTTTTATGTTCGATGTGCGCTCCGGAATTTCTGAGTATTGCTTCCGCTTTCTCTTCGGGATTCCAGGAAAAACGGGGTCTATTGTCTTCCTTTGCCGGATAGGGGGAGCCGTTTTCCCCATGCTGAAGCTGGGAGACATTGAAGACGCGCCAGTATTTCACACGGGGTCGCTCAAGAGGCACTCTTTCCTTTTCAGGTTTGCCGTCAGCTCCGAGGATAGGAATACCGTTATCAAGTTTCTCTTTTTCCTCATGGAACTGCCAGTAAACAACGGTTTGTCCGTGTTCTCCCTTTTTAACGCGATATCCCTTTTCATTCGCCTGTGGGAGCGTCATATACCGAGACTCTCCCTCGTATTTCATTGCACTGAGCCATGACAGGATAATTCTGTTGATCCCGTTGTACGCCGTGCCGCTTGCATCATTGTGGGGGATATCCAGTTCACCGCCTTTCCAGGGTTTCTGCCAGGGAGCGGTTCCTTCTTCCAGCATGGAAATGACCTGTTCAGCGAACTGGACATGATAAGGCTTAACGTCCTTTTTTATGTTCCCTTCTGCCATGTTCAGCTCCTCGCCACGTCTTCATCTTCCTGCCCGTTCAGCCCTTTCATGGCTTTGGCATCGGCTTCAGCCGCCGGGTCGTAAAAGGCTCCCATAAAATCAGCTACGTCCGGATCAACAGGCACACCCAGACTGGGATTTTCACTGCTCTGACTGTCAACCATGTCCGCAGCCGCACGCAATTCATCAATTTTATCCATGACAGATCTCCTTTTTAAAATGTGAGTATGGGGATGACCTTGCGGCATGACCGCAGAGGGATGAATCCGAAGTACCGCCCGTCGAAACTCCCGGCCTTGTCCCCCAGAGCAAGAGCCATACCGTCCGGCACAGGGCCGGAAATCAGACAGGATACGACCCTTCTTCCTTTGGAGTCTTCCTTCCGGATTCCTGATTCCGGCACAGGTTGGCCGTTGATGAGCAGTCCTTCCGGACGCACATCAACCCTGTCTCCGGAGAGAGCCGCAAGCCTTTTCAGCAATGGTTGCAAGCCGTTCGGGCACAGCAGGCTTTTGTTGAGATAACGGGCCGCCTGATCATTGTTTGACGCCAGACAGAAAGAAATGGGATCGCCGCGAGACGGAATGTCCTTTGTTTCCAGATACAGGCCGGGAGGCATGGAATCCGTCAGATTAATCCTGAATCCCACAAGCCAGCCAAAGGTCAGCAGAGCGACAGTCGCCAGACAGACATCAGTCAAGCAGATCTTCATATTCCGGTTCCTCCTGTTCCAGAGTTTTGGTTTCTGCGGGCAGCGATTCCATGCCCGGAGGCAGATGTGCTTCGCCTTTTTCCAGCGCATCCTTGAACGCTGGCGAGGCTCCCACTGGAGGAATGAGGGATCTCTGAAGCAGCATGGGAACCAGGAAATAGACAATCTGATGTCCGTAAATCGGTGCGTGTCCCGCTACAAATATCAGGATGTCTCCTCCGCCGATCACCCGATCCTGATCATCTTTCTGAAGGCCGGGCAGGCGCGAACACTCGTCCGGAGTCAGAAGGGGACGTGCCGTTTCCGCAATGCTCACCGAGGCATGGCCGAGACTTCCCATGCGTGATCCCGACAGGGATGTTTTCTTTTCGACAACAGTCGTCGTGCCGACCATTTTCGAGAGCAGTTCCGCCGTCGCGATGTTGTTCGGCGCATAGGCATTTCTGATATGGCAGTTCGCCATGATGGAATTGTGCTGGCCATAGGCGGCATTCAGCTGCTCCACGTCCTGGACGATGATGAAGGCTTTCATGCCGTATCCGGCCATGTAGGGCAGGGCGCGTTCCAGAATGGCCAGATTCCCCAGCGCGGGAAGCTCGTCCAGCAAAAGCAGCAGCCGGTGTTTCGGCTTGACCGTCTTGCCGTCCCGAAACTCCATCTTTTCCGTAAGCCGGAAAATGAGCAGATTGATGATGATCCGGATCAGAGGGCGCAGCCGGTCTATATGCCCCGGCGACAGCACCAGATACAGCGAGACGGGCTTGTCCCCGTCCACCAGATCGCGGACATGGAAGTCGCATCGAGAAATATTTTCGGTAACGACAGGATCGCGATACAGCGACAGGCGGACAAGCGCCGAGTTAAGCACGCCGCTCTGCTCGTTGTCCCCCTTGTTCAGCATTTCCCGTCCGCTGGAGGCGATGAACAGGCGCATGGCCGTCCGGTATTTTTCCGGCAGTTCAGGGCATAACTCGCTGACAATACTGACATAATCAGTTTCCGCCATTTCGGTGTACACTTCATGAATGTCTTGATCCGGAGACGCGAGCAGGAGGGACAGATCCGTCATGGTCGCCGTGCGTTTTTCTCTGTGTTTCGTCAGCAGCAGACAGTGGAGTATGGCCCCGGCCAGAAAGGAGAAACTTGCCAGATCCCAGTAGTCCTTCAGGCCCTTGCCGTCCGGATCGACCAGAATGGAGGCGATGCTCTGTGCATCCTGAATTGCCTGCGGCTGATCAATGCGTATTTCTTCCAGCGGGTTGTATTTTGCGGCTTTTCCCGTTTCATCCGTGGGTTCAAAGCGGAAAATTTTCTGGCCGAGCGAAGCCCTGTATCCTGAAGTAAGCGCGAAGTTTTCCCCCTTGATATCAAGGACAAGAACGGAACCCTCATCCCATCCGGCCAGCAGCGTTGGCAGAATGAGGCCAATCCCCTTTCCGGAACGTGTGGGAGCGAAGGTCAGCACATGCTCCGGCCCGTCGTGCCGCAGGGCATACGGCGTTTTTTTCATGAGGATACTGCCCACGAAAATGCCTTTGCCGTTAAGCAGGCCGGTTTTCCTGATTTCCTCTTTTGTCGCCCAGTGTGCTGAACCGTGCAGATCGTTCCGGGCTTTCGGTTTGAGGCTTGTCACTGCGAAATAGCCGAGAATAATGAGCTGGGGAACAATCCATGCCAGCATGGCCGTATCGCCGTACTCGTCAAGAAGCTGTGCAAGCGTGACGCTGGACGGGTATTGACTTCGCCAGATCAGCCATGCCCAGGGCGCGTAGAGAGGTTGTCCCCAAAGGATAAGAGGCGAACCCAGCGCGTCATGATAGTGCAGGGCTGCGGCAATATGCTGCGTCACCCAGGAGGAACAGCCAAGAGCCAGAACCACCATGAAAACAAGATACCACCAGCCCAGACGCCCTTTGCTTTTCTTTATCTGGAGTCCATATTCAGCCTGCATAGGGGGCCTCAAATCTCAGATCTTTTGTTAATACAATGTTGAAGCGATACCCCGGTCGTATTTCCAGCGTGGGGCTGATATTCATGTTTCGTTGCAGCAGTTGCAGGGATGCCTGCCCCAGTTGTGAGGCCAGAGCGGAACCCATTTCATTTTGCAGAGAGGGATTGTCGTCCGAGGAATTGCTGTTATCCAGAGTGTCCAGGGAATAGGCCATGCCGCCGCTGATCATGCTCATCAGGATCGCGTTGCCGAAAATCCGCAGGGAGTGGTTGTCGATCTGATCCTGAAATCCCGCATATCCGTCGCGGGAAGCCCCCGGCATGGCTTCCAGTGTGACGGAACTTCCGTCTGGAAAGATGATGCGTTGCCATGCGACAAGCACCCGGCGCTGTCCCATGGCTATCCGCGAATCGTAAACGCCATAGAGACGGGAACCTTTCGGAATCAGCAGAAAGCGGCCCGTGGCGCTGTCAAAAACATCCTGAGCAACTTGTCCGATAAGCGCACCCGGCAAGTCCGAGTTAATCCCGGTGAGCATGACCCCGGGGATAACTGTGCCCGTCTGGAGTTCGCAGGCATGGCCAGGAACGCGGGTATAATCGGAAGTCCAGTCATCCCGTCCCGATCGGGACATAAATTCTTCCCTGTCCATTGCGGCCCGTCGTGCCGGATCGGTGTCGGCAAGGCCGTCCTGTCCGTCGTTTTTTTGTCCGGAGCTGGAAACGAGATTTGCTTCCGGAGCAGCGTTGGGGCTGACCGTCTGTACGCTCATCGGGGCAGACAGGGCCGCCAGCGCGGCGGCAGCGCGTTGCTGCTGGAATGCTTCCACCTGTCTTCCCGTGCCGTTATCAGGAACCTGAACCGTGATACTGATCGGCTCATCTTCCAGAGATTCTTCCGGTTCAGAGGACTTTTCTTCCTTTTTGCCGAGAATCCCGGATGGAGCTTCCGCTTCCGGAATCAGCGGCGTCTGTTTTGCCGGTGCAACGTCTTCCGGCTCCGGAGCCGGTTTTGGCTTTGTCGCGTCTTCCAGAAGTCCCATTGAGTCGGCCAGGTACAGGAACAGACATGCACCGATAACAACAAGGATATAGAGCGGCCCCCGTTTCATTGTTTTCGTGTTCACATCCGGATGCAGCTTGAGACGTGCTTCGTCAGCCATGATTCCGCCTCACATCGACGACTTCCTGATCCTTCCCCACTCCAAGGAGCAAGACGAGGTGATCAAACACGCCGTCAACCGTGAATGTCGTGCCCTGAACGCGGTAATTCACCAGCAGATCGTTGGAACGGGAATCACGGGCCAGGAGGATCGGCATGTTCTGAGTTGAGGGAGGCAGACGCAGGAAGGTCTGTTTTCCGTCGTCGTAGACTTGTTCCGGACGCCATTTTGCGTCCCCCCTGATGCTGTAGTTGAATGAGAGGTTCGACAGATCATGCACTCCGCCTTGAGCGACACCTGTCCCGTCAAGAGGCAGGGAATCCCTCCGGGACACCAGAGGAGAAGACTGTCTGAACTGATCTTCCGGATACAGAAAGCCCACATACGGCGTATATCTTTTGCTCTGCGATATGAGCCGCAGGTGGTACACGCGGCGATCCGTGGTGATCACCGCTGTTGTTTCAAGCCCTGAATCCAGAGGCTTGACGAAGACATGTGGGACATTGCCGGAGCTGTGTCCGGCGCGTCCGATCTCAACATGCCAGCGTGCCGTATCGCCCACCAGAATTTCGTTGATCTGCTCCCCAGGCTGCAATTCCACATCGCAGACCTGCATTGGAGCGCCGACAATGGTCGGCCTGCTGACCCCGTACATCCACACCAGCTTGCCGTTACCGAGCAGCATGGGCTTCGCGTATTTTTTCGCCCACTCGTTGGCCATGTTCAGCGATTCCTTTTCCGCCCCTGTCAGAGGTACAGGACGGGAAAGCATGTAGTCCGGCAGCGTGGCCGCTTCCGGGAACGGTGTGGACGGAGTTTGCAGCAGGGCTGCAAGTTCATCTTCAGACTGTGCTGCTCCCCATGTGGTACAGGGTAAAAGACAGGGTAAAAGCAGCACAACAGCAGGCAGAATCTTTTTTTTCATCTTGGCTCCAACATGGCGGAAAAATTAAGCTCCGTGACGTAAATCCCTCCGGGATTGACCATGATCTGCGTATCCGTTGAAGGAGGCTGAAAGCGCAGGCGCATCGTGGCCTGCCAGCGGCGGCGTTCAAGCTCTGTTCCGGCGTGATCCCGTATGGTTTCTGTCCATTCCACCCGCCAGGAATCCTGGCTCACCGGCAGAGGTACTCCCGCCAGCGACACGGACACCAGCTTGCCGTCCGCCGCAAGGCGATAAGGATTGTTCTCCTGAAAATAGTTCTGGATAACGCCACGAGCCGCGCCTGCTGTGAACATGGACAGGCGTTGCACCATGCGCTGCTGGAGATCGGCGTCCGCCGTCACGGTACGCCAGTTGATCACCACGTTCCCCAGCTCCGCCTGAACAAGTGCCCGTGGCGGAGCGCCGGGGTTTTCAATGCGCGTTACAGCGGCCCTCCCCAGCGAATCCACGGAAACAAAATAGGGAACGACCGTCGCCTTTTGCGCTTGGATTATGTTGCCCGTACCGGAAAGCAGCAGCGCGCACAGCGCCAGCAAGGCGAATAAACGCCATTGTTTAGCACGGCTGATATATGAGCCGTAGCGTTCCAGCCACTCTTGGCGAC
>DWXS01000063.1 GCA_019119045.1 Candidatus Mailhella merdavium
GTTGGGGAATGTTTTCTTTAGTTAAGCGAAGTTGTACGTCTGGTGTCAGAGTCAGGAGATGGACGGAACATGATTGAGGTATATTTCAGTCCATGTTCTTTGGGACGGAGAAAAGCCGTTTTCTGTATGTAGACCTTGACCGGAGCGAAACGGGAGAGAAATTTCAAGTATGGTCAGGATGCAGGCCGGTATGGGGATGGAGGTAATAAAGGCAAATGCCGTTTGCGGGGATTCGCGAACAGTGTTTTATGAGGAGATGGAGCGAAGCGTCGCGGACTATGTTTGCGGTCAGCCTCACGAGAGAGGGGGAAACGATGCTTCGCTTCTCGTGAGGCTGTTGATTCGTCCTCGTTAATCCTATCGTATTTCCAGAACAATTCCGTCCAGACGTTCCGGGAGAACTTCTCCGACAAGCCAGGCCTGTTCCTGCTCTTCCTTCAGCAGGGCAAGAGCGAGATCGAGTTTTTCTTCCGGTACGGCGAGGAGCAGGCCGCCGGAGGTTTGGGCGTCGAATATGACGGAACGCAACAGCTCCGGTACGGAATCGGCAATTTCGCTTCCGCAGGCACAGAAGCGTTTATTGGCAAGGCTCCCGCCGGGAACAAGGCCGTCGCCGGCATAGTCCAGCACTCTGTTCATAAGAGGAATGCGTTCTGCCTCGAGACGGACAGTCATACAGGAGGCGCGTGCCATTTCCATGGCGTGACCGCCAAGACCAAAGCCTGTGATATCTGTGGCCGCCTGAAGTTCCAGCTCCCGAATGACCCGGCCGCCACCTTTATTCAGCCGGGTGGCCCAGGCGCAGAATTCCTTTTCAGCCTCTTCCCAGCCGTCCCATTCCGCCTTGACGACTGTGGAAAGAATGCCTGTGCCGAGCGGCTTGGTGAGGATCAGTCGGTCACCGGGGCACAGACCTCGGTTTGCGGCAATATGATGCGGATCAATGATTCCGGAGACGGAAAGACCGTATTTGGGTTCCGGATCTTCAACAGTATGACCGCCGGCCAGAACTGCTCCGGCTTCATGCACCTTGTCGGCCCCACCCCGTAAGATTTCAGCCAGAACGTCAAGAGTCAGACCTTCCGCTTCAGCCTTTGCGCCTGTCGGAAAAAAGGCGATATTCATGGCGCACCATGGTTCGCCTCCCATGGCATAAACATCGGAAAGCGCATTTGCCGCGGCAATTTGCCCGAACGTATAGGGATCATTGCCGATGGGGGAGAGAATATCCACCGTCTGAACCAGGGCTTTGGATGCGGGCATGCGCACAACCGCAGCATCTTCGTTGCCTTCCGTGCCGCAGAGAAGACGCCCTTCCGGATCTTCAGAAGGAGGCAGATTTTTCAGAACACGCTCCAGAAACTCCGGAGCAAGTTTCGCCCCTCAGCCGGCGGCCCTGGCTTTGGACATCAGTGCCAACGTGGACATGGCGATACCTCCTGCCTTTTTCAGCCGATAATTGCCCTGAAATCTGAATCAGGACACTGTTGCTCGCCTGCTTTTTCGGGCTGCGGCATGAAGTAAGGGCGCGCAGGGGAGAAAGTGCGAAGCCATCCGAGCATGCCAGAGAGAGGGGAAAAGGTCGAGAGAAAATGCGGGGGCAAAGTCGTCGGGCAGCGATACGGAGCGGTTTGTCTTTTCCCCGGCGAATGTGTAGGTTGAAGCCGTGATCATGGAGGATGACATGCGTAAAGGAGAAGATACACCCCACACAGCGGCCAGAACCGGCAGTCAGAACCGGACGGGGCAGGGCGCAAACGCAGATGCGGCTGATCGTGCCCGTGAAGATTTGCTTCGGCGTGTTCCGCCCCACAGTGTCGAGGCTGAACAGGCGGTACTCAGCGGAGTGTTTCTGCGCGCGGATCTGCTGCATGAAATCGTCGATCAGGTATCGGAGTCGGATTTCTATCTGCCTGCACATCGCATCATTTTTTCAGCCTTCAAGGCTCTGTATGCCAAGGGCGTTTCCGTAGATCAGGTGACGGTTTTCGACTGGTTGCGGGATCACGATCAGCTTGAGAGCGTCGGGGGGGCGGTGTACCTCGCCGAGCTTTCGCGTGCCGTGGTCAGCGGCGCAAATGCCACGCACTGGGCCAGAATCGTGCGTGATAAGGCCATGCAGCGCGCGCTTATCGACGCCTCGGCTGAAATCATCGGCAACTGTTATGATGCGACAAAGGATGTCTCTCTGCTGCTGGACGAATCGGAGAAGGCTATTTTTTCCATTTCCGAACGGGCGAACAGCAAGACATTTTCCAGCAGTGAGGAGCTTGTTCAGTCCGTATTTGAAAATCTGACGGCCCGTTACAACAACAAGGGATTGTCCACAGGGATTACCACCGGATATTATCAACTGGATAAAATTACTGCCGGAGGATTCCAGCCTTCGGACCTGATTATTCTTGCCGCCCGTCCTTCAATGGGGAAGACGGCTTTCGCGCTGAATCTTGCCATGCGCGCCGCCATGCAGGGCGGTGCGACGGTCGCCATATTTTCACTGGAAATGAGCAAGGAATCGCTCATGGATCGTATGCTCTGCGCCTGGGGCAGAGTGGATATGGGGCGAGTCCGCCGGGCCGAGTTCCTGGACGACAGCGACTGGAAAAAACTGGCCGACGCGGCGGATGATCTCAGTCGGGCGAAGATTTTCATTGACGACACGGCCGCGCTCACACCGCTTGCGCTGCGCGCCCGATGCCGCCGCCTCAAGGCTGAACATGGTCTGGATATGGTTGTGGTGGACTATCTTCAGCTCATGCACTCTTCACGGAACGAATCCCGTGAATTGGAAATTTCCGATATCTCCCGCAATCTCAAGGCATTGGCCAAGGAACTGAAGATTCCCGTCATTGCGCTTTCGCAGCTCAACCGCAAGGTTGAGGAGCGTACGGACAAACGTCCGGTTCTGTCCGATTTGCGCGAATCCGGAGCCATAGAACAGGATGCGGACCTTATCATGTTCATCCATCGTGAGGATCAATACAACAAGAAGGGAGACAAGCCCAAGACCGGAATTGCGGAAATCATTCTGGGTAAACATCGAAACGGCCCCACGGGAACGGTGGAGCTTGCCTATCGATCCCAGTACACCGCTTTTGACGATCTTGAAGCGTCCTATACTCCTCCGTCGGAAGGATAAGGTTCGGGAGAGAAGGGCCTTTCTCTGGACAACGGACGGGAAGTGATTACTGTGTTTGACGACGTATCGGCCTTTGCCTGAAGTTGTGAGGCCGCGCTGTGTCCGACCTGTACGGACGGACGTCGGCAGGACGGTTTGCCGCACGCCGTAGAGTTTTCTGCGGTACGCGGGGCCGGATTCGCTTTTATCTGAGGGAGACACAAAATATGTGGGACTATACCGACAAAGTTCAGGAACACTTCCTGCACCCGCGCAATGTGGGTGAACTTCCCGGCGCCAACGCCATCGGCGAAGTGGGCAGTCTTGCCTGCGGCGATGCTCTCAAGCTCTTTCTGAAAATAAATCCTGAAGGCATCATTGAAGATGCTTCCTTCCAGACCTTCGGTTGTGCCAGCGCCATTGCATCCAGTTCGGCATTGACGGAACTCATCAAAGGAAAGAGTGTGGAAGAAGCTTCCAAAATCACGAACAAGGACATCGCAGCTTATCTCGGCGGTCTGCCGAAGGAAAAAATGCATTGTTCCGTGATGGGAGAAGAAGCTCTCGAGGCTGCCATTCGCAACTGGAAAGGGCTTCCGCCCAAGGAGCAGGAGGAAGAAGGTCGGCTTGTCTGCAAATGCTTCGGCGTGACCGATACGCAGATTCGCAAGGCCATCCGGGAAAACGGTCTGACCACGGTGGAAGAGGTGACCAATTTCACCAAGGCAGGAGGAGCCTGCGGCGACTGCCGGGAGCAGATTCAGGATATTCTGGATGAAGAGCGTGGTACAGCAAAGAGTCTGACGGAAATTAAACCGGTGGCTCGTCCCATGAGTAATATTCAGCGCATGCAGAAGGTTATGCGTGTTATTGATGAAGATATCCGCCCCCGTCTTGCCCAGGACGGCGGGGATATCGAACTGGTGGACATGGAGGGAACCAAAGTCGTTGTCGCCATGCGCGGGGCCTGTTCCAGTTGTCGGGCCAGTCAGCTGACCATCAAGGATCTGGTGGAAAAAACATTGCGTGAACAGGTGGATTCGTCCATCACCGTGGTGGAGGCGTAATCATGGCTGAACTTGTACATGGCGATTCCGTCATTTATCTGGACAATAATGCCACAACCAGAGTTGCTCCTGAAGTTGTGGATGTGATGCTTCCTCTCTTTTCCGATTTGTACGGCAATGCGTCCAGCATGCACACCTTCGGCGGTCAGATGATTCATCTGGTCAATGATGCCAGAGCCAGTGTCGCCCGTCTTCTCGGGGCGCAGCCCGAGGAAATAGTGTTCACCTCCTGCGGTACGGAAAGCGACAGCACCGCCATATTTTCAGCTGTGGAAACGCAGCCGGAAAAACGCCATTTCATTACCACGCGCGTGGAACATCCTGCGGTTATCGCGCTGGGCAATCTGCTGGAAAAACGCGGTTATGAGGTGACCTGGCTGGGGGTGGATTCAAAGGGAAGACTCAATCTCGACGAACTGGCCCGCTCCATCCGCAAGGACACGGCGCTGGTGTCCATCATGTATGCCAATAATGAAACGGGAACGGTTTTCCCCATCGACGATATTGCCCGCATAGTCAAGGAACGGGGCGCATTGCTGCATGTAGATGCCGTACAGGCTGTGGGTAAGGAACCTATCGATCTGTCGAAAACCCCTATTGATTTTCTGGCATTGTCCGGACATAAACTCCATGCCCCCAAAGGTATCGGCGTTCTTTATATCCGGAAGGGCACCCGTTTTCGTCCTTTCCTGCGCGGTGGACATCAGGAGCGCGGACGTCGTGCCGGGACGGAAAATGTTCCGTATATCGTCGGCCTCGGCAAGGCCTGCGAACTTGCCGGATCGGCCATGGCTCAGGAACGGACACAGGTTGCCGCTCTGCGCGATAAGCTGGAAAAGGGACTGCTTGCCCAAATTTCGAACGCTATTGTCAACGGTGATGTGGAACACAGGCTGCCCAATACGTCCAGCATTGCCTTTGAATCCGTGGAAGGTGAGGCCATACTGCTCATGCTGAACGAATTCGGCATCTGTGCCAGCTCCGGTTCTGCCTGTACGTCCGGCAGTCTCGAACCGTCGCATGTGCTGCGTGCCATGGGGGTACCGTTTACCTATGCGCACGGCTCCATACGTTTCAGTCTGTCCCGTTATACGACGGAAGCGGAAATAGATAAGGTTCTGGAAGTCATGCCCGGAGTCATCAAGACGCTGCGTGAGATTTCTCCGTTTACGCGGCGAGGTTAGATAGTAATTCTTTTCAGAATGTTCAAAAAAGGAGCGGAAAACAGTTTTCCGCTCCTTTTTTGTTATTAATTGAAAATTCATTCAGGTACGAATTTCGGGAAAGATTTATGCTTCAGTCGCTAAATTTTTTTCTGACTGCGGTAAACAGTATATATTATCATATGTTGCAGGAATGTTTTAGTTAATATGGAATTGAGGGAAACAGAAATTGAAATAAATAATTAATTAAAATATCTTTACCACTATGTAATAACTATATTTGATAGTTGTTATATTTATCCGTAGTGACGACATAAGATATCTTAGTGTATGATAAAATATTGTTAATTTTATCCAAAAAGGCAAGGCAATCTGATACATACGGCGGCAAGAAATAAAGATGTATTTTTATACTTTTCCATACCGGCAATTCAGCGTAAGAACGGTATTTTTTATAATATGCCGGAGCCTGTAAAGGCTTCAGCCGTAATTATGAATCTTTTTAGAATGTTTGTGCGGAGTGATGACAGGCTTGTTCGCCTCTCAAGAAACTCAAGCAAGGCATTACTGTCGTACCCTTTGTCTGGCGACATTTTTTCGTGCAGCCCGTCGTTCGGATTTGTGCTTTTCGAAAAAGTTTGTCTGGCGGTTTTAGCCCTGAGATTTTAATGTGCGCATAGGTTTTTTATAGGACAAAAAAATAAAAGAGTCGAGCAGATGCTTAAAACATCTGTTCGACTCTTTTGTTGAAAGGGACGGAATCGAGGAACATTCCGGATAGAGCAGACCCGGAATTGAGGCCCGCGGGAAGGGGTATAGGAGGATTCCCACGGACGAAAGCGGAAACCGTACAATCCCGTCGTATGCATGGCAGCGGGAAAAGAGGAGGCTTTTCCCGCTGCTTTTTTGGTGTCGATTACATGGCAGCTTTGTAAATGGCCGCACAGGCTTCCGCAGTCATGGTGCGGGGGTTGGTGAGCGAGCAGGCGTCCTTCTGGGCGTTGGCGACCATGGTGGGGATATCCTGTTCGGAAACCTTCTTGCCGTACTTGGCGCCCATGGCAACCAGACCATCCGGAATGCCGACGTCCTTGGACAGGCGACGGATGGCGACAATGGCGCGTTCGGAAGCGTCGCTCAGGTTCAGGCCTGCGGTGTTTTCACCCAGCATACGGGCGATGCGGGAGAAGCGGCCGCGACGGGCAAGCAGGTTGTATTCGCTCACATAGGGAAGGAGAATGGCGTTGCATTCGCCGTGCGGCAGGTTGTAGAAGCCGCCGAGCTGGTGCGCCATGGCGTGTACATAACCGAGGCTGGCGTTGTTGAAGGCCATACCGGCCATATACTGAGCATAGCACATGCCGATACGGGCATCCATATCCTGTCCGTTGGCTACGGCGCGGCGCAGGTACATATTAATGAGTTCCATGGCCTTTTCAGCGCAGGCATCGGTCATGGGCGTGGCTGCGGTGGAAACATAGGCTTCCACGGCGTGGGTCAGCGCGTCCATACCGGTGGCGGCCGTCAGTGAAGGAGGCATGCCGACCATGAGAAGCGGGTCGTCAATGGCCACGTTGGGGGTCACGCGCCAGTCGACAATGGCCATTTTCACATGGCGGGCTTCATCGGTGATGATGCAGAAACGGGTCATTTCCGACGCGGTACCGGCGGTGGTGTTCACAGCCACATAAGGCGGGAAACGCTTGCTTGATTTGTCGATGCCTTCGTAATCCTGAATCTTGCCGCCGTTGGTGATGAGCAGACCCACGCCTTTGCAGCAGTCGTGTGAGCTGCCGCCGCCGAGGGAGATCAGGCTGTCGCAATTCTTTTCCTTATAAACGGCGGTGGCTTCGTTGACGTTCTTGGTGGTGGGGTTCGGCACAGTACCGTCATAGACTTCATACTTCATGCCATGTTCATCAAGAATATCGGTGATTTGCTTGAGAATACCGGTCTTTACGATACCCTGGTCGGTTACGATAAGAGGCTTATGACCGCCGAGCTGTTCAAGACGATCCGGGATAGCCTGTGCTGCGTGCATGCCGACGAGAGTGGTACGGGGAATGAAAAAGGAAGAAATAAGGGAAAGATCCACTTCACGTTTCATATCAGGACTCCTTGAGTCATGGAATTGTTATCGTCGCTGTGCGACAGGCCGTTATGGTCATGCTTATTACAAAGAGCGTGCCAAATATAAAAACTAATAAAATCAATATATTATATTGTGATATTAATAACGCGAACGTGTCATTTTGAACAGTTTTTCCTGAAACGAAAGGGTAGATAGTTCTAAGAGGTGAAAATGCTTGAGTAAATAGATATGTGTCAATTTGATCCATATTGATGAATGTCTGTCCCTACTTTCGGATCAAAATGACACAAAATAAATAGGGCGAAGCTTATCAACAAGCCTGATAATGCGTGTCTGGTTTCAGGGGAGAGGAGATTACGGCTGGTGAAGAAGTTGTATGGTCGAAATACCAGCTCAATAGGCTACCGGGGTTTGTGAATTGTGTTTGCGCGGTTTGCTGGGGAAAAGGGATGAAAACACGGCTCTCTCTGCTTCGTTTGTCGCACAGTCAAGAGAAGACGTGGTCGCTTAAGCAGCAGTATGTGCCGTAGTCCCGCCGTTCAGACGGGGATAGTCTTGCAGTATGGTGTGAGAGTGTGCGGCCTGGAATTTGTTTCGGGGGCGATCGAAGGTTCAGGCCATGCCCCAGCCGGCAAGTTTTCGGTACAGCGTCCGTCGCCCTATGCCGAGACGTCCGGCGGCAAGCGTCCGGTTTCCGCCGCATTTTTCAAGGACGTGAAGAATATGGCGTTTTTCCGCCAGATCAAGGCGATCGCTTCCGTCGTCCCTGCTCAATTCTTCCGGGATATGGGGTATATCCCCTGTTGGAGGAGTCTTTTTATCGGAAGCCTGAGGATCCGGATCGGGCGAGAGGAGACAGTCGCAGTTCTGGAGGGCCGTTTCTTCAGGAGCGGAGGCCCGAAAAACGGCTCGACAGGCTTCGCTGGAGCAGGCTATTTCCGGAGGAAGGCCCTTGCCGGAAATGAGTCCGTCTTCCGCAAGAATAATGGCACGTTCGATCACGTTGCGCAGTTCGCGTACATTTCCGGGCCAGGAGTAGCTTTTCAGGCAGCCGTAAATGGCGGGGTCGACGCGCAGAGAGCGTCCTGCGGCCAGAGGCAGGACGCGCAGAAAGTGTTCTACCAGACGCGGTATGTCGTCCACATGCTCCGAAAGAGGGGGGAGTTCCAGGGTGAAGACATGGATTCTGTGATACAGGGCTTCGTTGAACGTCCCCGCTTCCACTGCGCCCGCCAGGTCTCTGTTGGTGGCAAAGATGAGGCGTACGTCGCAGGTGCGTGTTTCCTTGCCGCCTACGGGACGGTAGGTGCCGTTTTCCAGAACGCGCAGCAGTGAGGGCTGAACATCAAGGGGCAGATCGCCTATTTCGTCAAGGAACAGGGTTCCCTTATCCGCTTCCGCGAACAGTCCTATGCTGTCGGAGCTTGCTCCGGTGAAGGAACCCTTCATATGCCCGAACAGTTCGCTGCGGGCCAGTTCCTTGGACAGAGCGGCGCAGTTTTTGATGATGAAGGGGGCGCCGCTGCGCAGGCTCCGGCTTTGAATGGCGTGGGCCAGCACTTCTTTGCCGGCCCCGCTGGGCCCGTGGAGCAGGACGGGAACATCCGTGGGGGCAACTTTTTCCAGCAGATAGCGTACCTGCTTCATGCCCGGGGAATCCCCGATGACCATATCCTCCACCGAGGAGAAGCTTTTCTGTCGCCGCGCTTCCCGGCGTAGAGCCGCTTTCTGGGTGGCTCCCGCCACAACCTGCAGGAGTCTGCCGGGTTCGATCGGTGTGCTGACATAGTCGTTTGCCCCGATTTTCATGGCCTCCACGGCGTCATGTACGTTTCCGTCTCCTGTGAGGCAGATGATTTCCATGTCCGGCTGGAGTTCCAGCAGTTCCCTCAGCAGGGAAAGCCCGTTAGAACCCGGCAATCCCAGTTCGAGAACCGCCACATCCACTCTTCTGGAACGGGCAAGCCCCAGAGCCTGGCGGGCTCTGGTAGCGGGCAGGAGTTTTCCCTGTCCATCCAGAATATTTTTCAGGAGAGTCTGAGTTGCGGCGTCGCCAGCAGCGACAAGAATATTGCTCAACAGGGAACGTATACCCATGGTATTTTTCAGCAAACGTTCTGTTTATGGTTCTTGTATTCAGGAAAGACGGGATTTGAAGTCTTCATAACCGAATGTTCTGCATATCCGGCGTTCGTCCGAGGCTGAATCCCACAGCGCAATGGCGGGCAGGCGCAGGCCGTTGAAGGTCGTGGTCTTGACCATGCTGTAAATCGCCATATCGCCGAATATCACGCGGTCGCCCGGAACCAGCGGCGTATCGAAAGAATATTCTCCTATGACATCGCCGGCAAGGCAGGATTTTCCGGCCAGGCGGCATGTCCAGCGTTTTTCTCCCTTTTCGCCGGCTGGGCCGGACGGGCCTGCCGCCTCCGGGCGATAGGGCATTTCCAGCACGTCCGGCATGTGGCAGGCTGCGGAACAGTCCAATATTGCCACAGGCATATCGGCTTCGACCACATCCAGCACGGTGGATACCAGAACTCCGGCTCGCAGGGCAACGGCTTCCCCTGGCTCCAGATAGACCTGAACGCCATAACGATCCCGCACTTTTTCAATGCAGGCGCAGAGCAGATCAAGGTCATAGTCCGGTCGGGTTATGTGGTGCCCTCCACCGAAGTTGATCCATTTCATGCCGGAGAAATATTGACCGAACTTTTCTTCCACGGCCTTCAGGGTACGGGCCAGACAATCGCTGTTCTGCTCGCAGAGCGTATGAAAATGCAGGCCGGAAATACCGTCAAGCGCGTGGGGATCGCGTAGTTCCCGTGCGAAGACGTGCGGGCGGATTCCGAGGCGCGAGGCAGGATCGCAGGGATCATAGATGGGCACGGCTCCCTCGGAATGTTCCGGATTGATGCGCAGGCCACATTCCACATGCTTTCCTGCCCGACGGGCTGCTTCGATCATTGGGCGGAAACGTCGCCACTGAGAGAAGGAATTGAATACGACATGATCCGCCCACTTGAGGACTTCGGTCATGTCTTCCTCGCTCCAGCCTGCCGCAAAGGCATGAACTTCTCCACGGAATTCTTCCCTGGCCAGACGCGCTTCATCCGGAGAGCTTGCACAGCAGCCCCACAGCGGGCCGTCAAAGGCGCGTGAAAGTACCGGAAAGGCGGCCCATTGGGCAAAGCCCTTGAGTGCAAGCATGATCTTTGCGCCCGTGCGGCGCTGTACCGCGTCCAGAACGGCCGCGTTGCCGCGCAGCAGAGCAAGATCGGTAATAAAGCAGGGAGAAGGCCAGCTTTCAGGGTTCAGTTTTGCAAGATATTCAGGTTCAAGTCCGCGCATGGGCAACTCCTGCAGGCGGGGGAAAAAGGTGTCGGGCAGGCGTATTGGTGGTACGCCGGTGGGAGACGTCCGACGCGCGGATGTCGTGTTGGTAAAAGGATTGTTTCTTCGCAGGCATATGTCCGTCTGACGGGGAATTGCGACTGGAGCAGCCGGGATGCTCCGGCTTTGAGGGCGGATCATCGCTGAACGAACAGGGGCGGAGAGCGGGAAAGGCCCTTTCCCAAGGGCCTTTCCGCATGTGCTACTTTTCTTCCGTGATTTCGCTGACCACCCAGGGCAGGCCGTAGCGGGCGAGTTGCTCAAGGAAGGGATCGGGATCCATCTGCTCCATGTTCCAGACGCCGGGTTTCATCCATTTGCCGGTGAGCATCATCATGGCGCCGACCATGGCGGGCACGCCGGTGGTATAGGAAATGGCCTGCGAGCCAAGTTCTCTGTAACATTCCTGATGATCGCAGATATTGTAGATATAGACGGTACGGGGCCGATCGTCCTTCACACCGTGCATGAGGCAGCCGATACAGGTTTTTCCTCTGGTGCGGGGGCCGAGAGAGGCCGGATCGGGCAGCATCTTTGCCAGGAACTGGAGGGGAACGATTTCCTGCCCCTGGAACTGTACCGGTTCGATGCCGGTCATCCCCACGTTCTTCAGCACCTGAAGATGGTTCAGATAGTTGTCCGAGAAGGTCATCCAGAAACGTGCGCGACGTATGCCCTTCAGGTTCAGAACCAGAGATTCCAGTTCTTCATGGTACATGAGGTAGCAGTTTTTCGGGCCTATGCCTTCAGGAAAATCAAAGTTCATTTTCCAGGACAGGGGATCGGTTTCCACCCATTCACCCCGTTCCCAGTAACGGCCCCGGGCGGAGACTTCGCGTATATTGATTTCCGGATTGAAGTTCGTGGCAAAGGGAAGACCGTGGTCTCCGGCGTTGGCGTCGATGATATCCAGAACATGGATTTCATCCAGCAGGTGTTTTTGCGCGTAGGCGCAGAACACGTTGGTCACGCCGGGGTCAAAGCCGCTTCCGAGCAGGGCCATGAGTCCCTTGTCCTGAAACTTCTTCTGATAGGCCCACTGCCATTTATATTCGAATTTCGCGGTATCCAGCGGCTCATAATTGGCCGTATCGAGGTAATGGACTCCGGCCTCGAGGCAGGCGTCCATAATATGCAGATCCTGATAGGGCAGAGCGATATTCATGACCAGTTGCGGCTTGACCCGCCGGATCAGCTCCACCAGTTCGGGGACGTTGTCCGCATCCACACGCGCCGTTTCCACCGTGCGCCCCGTGCGTTCCCGCACGCCGGCGGCAATGGCGTCGCAGCGGGATTTCGTACGGCTGGCAAGCACGATTTCGTCAAACACTTCCGCTGCCTGCGCACATTTGTGGACGACCACCGAGCTGACGCCGCCCGCGCCTATGATCAGCACTTTCGCCATAATCCGTCTCCTTTTTCTTGCTTTTTTCCTGCCGTCAGGGAACGGCCTAGCGTTCAAAGTAGGTATAGCCGCGCATTCCGTTGTCATAGGCCTGCATCAGGGCATAACGCTGTTTTGGGGTCATGCGTTTTTCCCTGACGGCCAGTTCGGCGGAACTGCGGATATCTTCCAGTATCTTGCGCGGATCATACTCGACATAGGCGAGAATATCCGAAATGGAGTCTCCGTTCAGCTCGCGCACGAATTCATAACTTCCGTCTTCCTCGATGCGTACGGATACCACATTGGTATCGCCCAGCAGGTTATGCAGGTCGCCCAGCGTTTCCTGATAGGCTCCTACAAGGAAAACTCCCAGATAGTATTCCTCGCCGTCGCGCAGGGGGTGCAGGGCCAGCGTGTTCCGCAGTCCCTGCGGATCGATGAAGTGGGTGATGCGGCCGTCGCTGTCGCAGGTCATGTCGGAGAGTATGCCCTGCCGCGTAGGCTCTTCATCCAGTCTGTGGATCGGCATGATGGGGAAAATCTGGTCGATGGCCCAGGAATCGGGCAGGGACTGGAATACGCTGAAGTTGCAATAATAAATGTCGGCAAGGGTGGAATCAAGCTCGTTGAATTCCTTGGGAGTCTGCTTGAGTTTGCCCTTTTCCTGCGCAATGGCGCGCATGACGGCCCAGAAGAAGCGTTCCGCCAGAGTGCGCTGACGCAGGGTGACGCGGCCCGTGATGAAGAGCTGACGCATTTCGTCATAATAATACACGGCGTCGTTATAACATTCCTGCATGTTGCGCAGATTAAGATTTTGCAGCGTTTCCCGCAGGTTGAGTACGGGGGCGGGGGTATCTTCCGGAAGATTTTCGGGCAAGGCGCCTACCTCGATGAGACTGACGTCCAGCACATTGAACAGAAGAATGGAATAATAGGCCACCGTAGCCCGGCCCGATTCCGTGATGATGTGCGGATGAGCGATGCCCTGCGTATCAAGAATGGTCATCACCGCTTCCACGACGTCGGTGCAGTATTCGTTCAGCGTGTAGTTGCGGGAACTGACGTAGTTGGTGTGGGAGCCGTCGTAGTCCACGGCGAGACCTCCGCCGAGGTCAAGATAGCCCATGGCCGCGCCTTCCTGCGCCAGCCCGGCGTAAATGCGTGTCGCCTCCATGACGGCGGCGCGGATATCACGGATGTTCGGCACCTGAGAACCGAGGTGATAGTGCATGAGCTTGAGGCAGTCGAGCATGTCGTGCTGCTTCAGCGTATCCACCACATCGACAATCTGGGCGGAGGTCAGGCCGAAGGCGGAGCGTTCGCCGCCGGATTCCGACCAGTGCCCGCTGGCCTTGGTGGTCAGCTTGACGCGCACGCCGATTTGCGGGCGCACGCCCATTTTCTTGGCTTCTTCAAGAATGGTATCCAGTTCCCCCGGCATTTCCAGAACAAAGAAGCAGTTCAGGCCCATACGCAGCGCGTGCAGACCGAGATCGATGAATTCTTCGTCCTTGTAGCCGTTGCAGATGAGGCAGGCCTTGTTGCTTTTAAGCTGGGAAACAGCAGCAATGAGTTCTGCTTTTGAGCCTACTTCAAGCCCGTGGTGGTAAGTGCGCCCGTATTGGGCGATGCGTTCCACAACCTGCTGCTGCTGATTGACTTTGATGGGGAATACGCCGCGGTATTCTCCCTTGTACCCCAGTTCTGAAATGGCCGCCCGGAAGGTCTGATGGAGCAGGGAAATCTGCGAGTCGAGAATATTTTCGATGCGCAGCAGCACGGGCATGTCGTAACCGCGTTCCTGAATGCCCCGGATAATTTCCGGCACGCTGACTTCAGGCCCGCCGTCGCGTCCGAAGGGGCGTATGACCACCTCGCCCTTCCGGGATATGTCAAAGTATCCTGCGCCCCAGTTGCGCACACCGTACAGTTCGGCGGAATCTTCCACGCCCCATTTCTGGATGGTCGTCATTTTTGCCAATTCTGCCCACTCCTTGGGAGAAAGGGGGAAAGCGGCGCGGAGCAACAGGCCGGTTTCAGGCCGAACTTTCCGCTTGCCGCAAAAGCGTATCATCCTTAGTCTCAATCCGCGACCGGCGACATGCCGGGCGGGCCTCCCTTCGGCAGGGGGGCAGAAAAGGTTTTCATCGGCTTGGCCGTCTTGTCAATCCATTTTTTCCGGTTTCGTCGCGATGCCGGCCCGGGCTTGCGGAAACTACGGATCGGGAACGGAGAAAGGGGAATGACAAATTTTTTCGAGGGGACGGAACCGCTTTCTCTGCGCTGGTTCATGCATGTCGACATGGACGCCTTTTTTGCGTCCATAGAGCAGCTGGACAATCCGGAACTGCGGGGCAAGGCTCTGATTGTCGGTCAGGGGCGCAGAGGCGTGGTGAGTACCTGCTCGTACGAAGCCCGCAAATTCGGCGTGCATTCCGCCATGCCCATAGGTGAGGCAAAGCGTCTGTGTCCGCACGGGATATTCGTGCCGGGCAGGCTCGAGCGGTATCGCGAAATGTCGCGCATTGTCGAGAGCGTTCTGCATGATTTCTCCCCTCTGGTGGAAATGGCTTCCGTCGACGAGGCCTATCTTGACGCGTCGGGCATGGAGCGTCTGTTCGGGCCTGTTGAAGAAATGGGGATGTGTCTTAAAGAAGCCGTACGCAGGGCCACAGGAGGCCTTACCTGTTCCGTAGGCATCGCGCCGGTGAAATTTCTTGCAAAGATATGTTCCGATCTCAACAAGCCGGACGGTCTGTATCTGCTGCGGCACGAGGATGTGCCCCGTTTTCTCGAAAAACTTGAGCTGTCGCGTATTCCTGGCGTGGGAAGAAAGTTTCTCGCCGCACTGGCCGCTCAGGGCATACGCTCCGTCCCGGATGTGCTTGCGCGATCGGAGTCGTTCTGGGAACGTCGTTTCGGCAAGGCAGGGCTTGGTCTGTTACGGCGTGCGCAGGGAATCGACGGACGCGAAATAGTGCCCTGTACGCCTCCCAAATCGGAAAGTGCGGAAACTACCTTTGAACGGGATACGCGCGATCGGGATTTTCTCCGGACCTGGCTGCTCCGCCATGCCGAAAGAGTCGGCGCGCGTATGCGACGGAACGGGCTTGCAGGACGCACCGTTACGCTCAAAATAAAGTATGCCAGTTTCCATACAATCACGCGCCAGATGAGCCTGCCTGCCCGTACCAGCAATACGGAAACCCTGTATGAGGCGGGATGCTCGCTGCTGGAAGCTCTGTCGCTGGAGGAACCCGTCCGTCTGATCGGTTTGGGAATTTCCGGCTTTGAAAAGGAACGCCCTGTTCAGCTCAGTCTGCTGGACGCTGCACCAGAAAGGGAAAAAAGGGAGGACAGGGAAAAACGAAGGGCCTGTCTGGACGGCGCGCTGGACGAATTGCGGAGACGCTACGGCGGAGCGGTGATACAGCGGGGGCGACTCTTCACGGGGAAAGACGAGACTCAGAAGAAGGAAGGCGTTGTGCCGGACGTGCCCGTTCGGGACAGGGAAAGCTGATGTCTGATGAATTTTGACTCAATGTCTGAAACAGGAATGCAGAAGTATTTTTTCAGCAATAAAAGAACATGTTATACCGATAAATCAAAGAATGATTCATTCTTGTAAAGAGTAAATTCAGTATTCATAATGATATGTCTTTACTTTATTATGTGCTGATTTTTCTGTGGAATATTACCCATATCAATAATTTTTCCGCCTGTAAAAACAGATTTTATAACGTTATAAAATCTGTATAAATGGTTTTCATGACGAACATGCAAGAAATTTGTATGTCCCGGGGAGAAGTAGTACGGAGTTTTCCGAGAGAGCTTCAATCCCCTGAAACTGTCCGGAACCATTCGGGAAATTCTGCCGAATCGCGTGCCAGTTCATCTTTCATCCATGTGAAAAAAGCATCTATGCGCGGGATATGCCGCACGTTGGCCTCGCAGGCGGCTGCATAGCGGCTGTGTACGGCTATGCTTTGCGGCAGGGGGGCGACAAGGCGGCCGCTGCGTATATCTTCCGCCACCATCAGGGAACTTCCCAGGGCCGGGCCTCTTCCGTCCATGGCTGCGCTCAGCGCCATATAGGCAAACTGAAACAATGGGCCGAAGTGAAGTGTCGGATGTTCTCCTGCCGCGGAAAACCATCTGTTCCAGGCATTTTCTCCTCCCTGTGGAAAGCGGAGCAGGCGATCCTGTTTCCACGCGTCTCCTCTGCGCTGGAAGTAGGCGGGGGAGAATACGGGGAAGAGTCGTTCTTCCGGCAGAGCAAGTACGAACAGTCCTGCCGAAGAGATCATGTCGGGGTAAATGACGATATCCACATCCGGGCCGAGCTCGGGGCGGCCGGGATGCGGGGCGATACGCAGATCGAGATCCGGAAATCGTTCGCAGAAGCGGATCAGGCGCGGAGCAAGCCAGCGGTTCGCAAAGCTCGCTTCCGCCACGACGGAAAGCTGACCTCCTCCCCTGCGCAGGCGCGCGCTTTCCGTGCGCAGCGTGTTCAACGCGCCGGAAACGGCATGGTAGTATCGCTCTCCGTCCGGCGTCAGGCGAATGCCCGGCGCATGACGGATAAAAAGCGGAACCCCCAGATACTCTTCGAGGTGTCTGATATGTTGACTGATCGCCGCCTGTGTCACGCACAGTTCTTCGCCCGCACGGGTGAAACTGCCGAGACGGGCCGCAGCCTCAAAAGCGGCGAGGGCATTCAATGGGGGTGTTTCGAACATAAGAAAAACTTATCCTGAGATGTAATTAATATCGTTTGCGAAGCGGACATCTTTGCCGCATCTTTCCCCTTCTTCGCACAGCCTGCCGCAGCTCCTATATGCGGCGGGAGCGGAAAAAGAGAATTACGGGAAGGCGGGACAGGGCAACATCGCTTTTGTCCGCCGTTCGGGGAAATGTCATGCTGGAAGTTCTTATATTGCTGTTGCCCGTGTTCGTACTGATTTTTCTCGGTATGCTGGCAGAGCGTTTTCAACTTGTGCCGCCCTTCGGAGCGACAACCCTCAATCAATTCCTGGTAAACCTCGGTCTGCCGTCGCTCATTTTTCTGGCCATTGCGGAATGCAGGCCGGAAGACTTGAATCATGAAGCGTTTCTGGGCGGTTTTTCGGTATGCCTGTTCGTCACGTTCGGTCTGTTGATCCCGATATTCCACCGTTTTCTGCGGGCAGGCTATCGGGAGAGCGTGATGCTGTCAATGCTGGCGAGCTTTCCCAATGTGGTGCTGGTCGGACTGCCCGTACTCATGGCCCTGTATCCCGGGGAAAAGCTGGTTGTTCTGGCCAGTACGCTGACCAATATTCTGGAAATTCCGATTATTCTGGTTGCCCTGCTCATTCTGACCAACGACGGAGCCAAGGGGCGTCACCCCGTGCGGACGGTGGCCGTCACGCTCATAACCAACCCTGTTGTTCTGTCTACGGCATTCGGGGCCTTGTTCTATCTCTCAGGAATGCCTGTTCCGGTTTTTCTGGAATCGGCCTGCCGCGCTCTCGGCAATTCGGTCATGCCCTGCGCGCTGGTCTCTCTCGGAATCGTCATGGGGGCGCGCTTGCGCGGAGGCCAGGGGGGGCGTTTCCGGCTTGGCCGACAGGCGGTTATTCTCATCGGCAAACAGCTTGTTCAGCCGGCCATTGCCTGGTTTGCGCTTACAATGCTCGGAGCGGAGGCTTTGTGGCGTTCCATGGGCGTTCTGCTTGCGGCCATGCCCATAGGCACTATGGCCTATGCCATGAGCGATTCCTATAAAGTGGCGGAAGACGACGCTGCGGCTGCGGTCATTGCAAGCACGCTCATCTCGTTGCTGCTCATGCCTCTGCTTGCCATGTTCATGAAATAGGCGTCTTGCGTCCGAGTGGACATTTGTCGGGAAAGGAAGCGGATTTTGAAGGCGTCCTTTCCCGTATTTTTTTCAGAATATTGCGGCAAAGAGGATAGGCCGCGGAGCTGCTTTCATTGTGGAGTCTGTCAGCTTCGGGAATATTCCTTTACATGGGCAGGCTGTTGTCGCGGAATCGCCAGAACAGGTTCTGCCTGATCCAGCGGCTCATCCGTTCACGTAGGGGAAGAGGCGGCCGGGGATGCGTCAGAATATGACAGATTTCTTCCGGCCCGCAGAACTGCCCCGAATACCAGTCGTAATAGCTGGGATAGAGAATGAGGCATCCGGCGACAAGAGCGTCAAGTTCAAGAACCCGCGTTCGGCGGGAAAAGGCCAGCGCGTCGTTGGTCAGGCCCCAGCCGGCGTAGAAGGGCGTTCCCCATGTATTGACGGGAATCCCGTACAGCAGCGCGTAGAATCCTGCCAGAGAATCCACGGTATGCAGGGCGGAGATGCGGGACGCCCGATACAGCAGAGGGCCTGGATCGGGCAGTCGCAAGCGCAGATCTTCCGGCCCGGGTTCCCATTTTCTTACACGATGCCCGGATCTTCCGAAGACCACGCGGGCAAGAAGCGCGTCCGGATTTTTCCGGCGCAGAAAACGCAGCATTTCCTCCTCGCGTTCATGACCTTCCACGCGAGAATCTTTGCCTCGGGGCGTGGCCACAAGCTGACCCGCAACGACGATGAGCGGCCGTCCGTTCCGGTTTGCGTCCGCCCTGTCGAGTTCTTCCAGCATGGCGGAGGCTTCGGGATCATTCTCCGGGGCGGGATGGGCATAGAGCGGCAGCATGGATTCGCGCAGGGCGCGGGCACGGGCAAGCAGATTTGCGTCCTTCAGCAGCGGGGAATCGGACAGAATGTGTTCCAGTTCGCTCGGGCGCGAAGCATCATAATAGATTCCCAGTCTGTCCTGCGCCAGAGAAAGGGGCAATGCGTCGGGAGCTTCCACAGGATGGCGCAGAATGCCCCAGGCCGTCCTGATCAGCGGCAGGGTAGCGGCGGCGCAGCGTTGAGCCAGTTCTTCCGGTTCCTGTGAGGAACGCACAACCACCCGTGCGTGGCCGGGCGTTTTTTTTCGCAGGGAGGCTTCGGCGAGCGCGGCGTTCGCATCGCGGAAGAACTGCATGTTGCCGCTGGTACTCCAGAGAAAATACCCAGCTTTGCGCACGGCTTTGCCGGAAAAGCCCAGACAGGCGGCATAGCCCCGGTTTGCATCGTTCTGGCGTCGCTGCCCGGCAAGAAGACGGATGATATCGTGGACGGAGCAGGCTTTTCCCGTAACCGGGTTCACATATCGGCTGCACAGAATATACGCTGCGGCGAAGATCTCCGTCACGCCGCGCCGTCGCGTCCGGCGCGGGCAGCTCTGTCGATCGCGGGTCAGACCCCATCCGGCATAAAAGGGCAGGCCGAAACAGTGAACGGGCTTTCCCTGCAACAGGGCTTCGAAGCCCATGAGCGACGAGACAGTGTAGACTTCATCTGCCTGTGCCAGAAGCGAAGGGGCGGAAAAGTCATGCTCGATGACGCGCAGGCCGCGTTCCGCCGCCAGAGCGGTAAGGTAGCCGCGTTTTTTTCCGGCCAGGGTAAGAGGATGAGGCTTGACGAACAAGGCCGCGCCGGGATGAGCCTTGCACGCCTGTTCCAGCATGAGACGGAACGTGTCGGCGTCGGCCAGTCCGTGCGCAACTTTCGGATCGCCTTCCCATTGATCGATGATGAGAATGCGGGTCCGGTTGCTTGGTGTGGAAAGCTGATAGGGCGAGGCGTGGGGGGCGTGGTTGTACTTGCTGAGCCGCCCTTCAAGCATGGCCCGTATGGCCCGTTCTGCCTCGGCCATAAGGAGAGGACTTTCCCAGCCGGAGGAATTGAGCAGATCTTCCAGACGTGAAGGGTTGCCGGCATCATAGAAGAGCCCTACGTCGTCCAGAATGAGCGAACACGTCGGGGAGTCCCGTCCGGGCAGGGCAAGGGAGCGGAGAAAGCCGTCCTCCAGTGCGATATAGGGCAGATTGTGGGCTTCGGCCAGGGCTCTGGCCTTGAAGGCGGAAGTTAGCCCTTCTCTCCCTGCAAGAGCGGATATGGGCTGTTCTCCGAAGGGAAGAAGCGCAGGACGGAACAGGGGTCTGGAACCGATAAATTCCGCCAGATGAGGCATACGGAGCAGGGAACGGGAAAGAATCCCCACGGCGCCGCCGGAGGAAGGCTCTGCCGAGGGCAGAAAGGGAGAAAAGGAAGAGGGAGGAAGCAGATCGGACATGGAAAACGCCTTTTCCCGGAGAACAAGCGTGACCGGGGGAGAGTCTGCCGTTCGTGGTACGGCTGTTTTTCCCGGAGAAATGACAGGCGGCGGGTCGGCCTCCTCCTATTCTTCCACCAGGAACAGACCTGAAAAACGTGTACTCAGGTTACGCATGGCCTCGCGGGCTTCCTGTCGGGTACGGAACGGCCCCGCCTGTACAATCTGTCGATTGCCGGAAGCGCGGATTCTGCCGCTGATCCCCAGATCCTTAAGGATTGCCGCAGCATTTTGACTGTTTGCAGAGGAGGAAAATGCGCCGACCTGAACATAAATGCGTGCAAGCGCACGTCCTGCCTTTTCCAGTTTATCCATGGAAGCGTTGACTTTTTCCAAGGTATCCATGGCCTGGCGGGATTCTTCAGAATTGCTCAGGGTACGTCTGCTTGTCTTGGGTGTGATGGTCTCGATCCGTACACGGGCCGTACCGCTCTGGATCATCCCGATTTCCTCGGCGGCCTTTTTGGAAAGATCGATGATGCGATCCTTGGAAAAGGGGCCGCGGTCATTGATGCGTACTGTGGTACTGCGGCCGTTTTCGAGGTTGGTCACCCGCACCATGGTGTCGAAGGGCAGTTCCTTATGTGCGGCTGTCAGCAGATTGGTATTGAAGCGTTCCCCGTTGGCAGTTTTTTTCCCATGGAAACCGGGGCCGTACCAGGAGGCTATGCCCGTCTGTGAGAAGTTGTCGGCCGATTCAAGGGGGTAATATGTCTTTCCCCGTATGGTATAGGACTTGCTGCGCGGCACATTGTTCTCAGAGGATATGCCGTAATCTCCACCGTGTTCATAGGGCCGAACCGATGCACAGCCTGCACTCAGGACAAACAGACACAGAAGCAGGAAAAGAACGGAATACCTTGTCCGGATCATGCCGCACCCCAGCGAAGCAGGGCCACGGCCCCCATACCGACGGCAAGCGTCGCAAACAGGCTTTTTGTCTTCCATGCAGCGAGAACGGCGGGAAAGGCAGCCAGAAGAAAGGTATTGTCCAGCCCGAGAGAGAGTCTGCCGTCAACGAGAAATATTTCTGGGGCAACCAGTGAGGCAAGAATGGCGGCGGGAACGAATCCGAGCCAGATACGGGCCGCGTCAGGCAGAGGTCTGCCCGCGAGGAGGGTCATGGGCAGCACGCGGGGCAGAAATGTACCCAGAATCATACCGCCCGTACACAGGGCCAGTTCCAGATTGGTCATGCGGAATCCTTTTCCGGAGGTGCCGCAACATGAGTGTTCCGGCAGGAAGGAGCTTTTGGGGCGGTTCTGTGTCTGCTCAGAAAAAGACCGATGGTTGCGGCGATTATGGTTGCGAGGATGATACTGCCTCGTCCCGCTCCGGCCATGGTGAAAAGAAGAGAGAGCAGAGCTGCCGAAATTGCCGTGGCGAGTTGCAGTCTGTCGCCACACAGGGGGAGAAGCAGAGCAAGAAACATGGCCGGCAGGGCAAAATCAAGTCCATACGGCCGGACGTCGCCTATCAGAGAGCCGGAAAGCCCTCCCAGAGCGGTACCTATCACCCATCCGGACTGAGCCGTCAGGTTGCAGGAAAAAAGCCTCCATCCGTTGCATACGGCGCCGTTACGGAAATCTGCCATCTGCACGGCAAAAAGCTCGTCGGTGACGCCTGCTGCATATAAGGCCCGGGGCGCAGGAGGGAGGGATTGTACATGGGGAGTCAGCGCGGCGGACATCAGAATATGGCGCAGGTTAACCATGAGATTGGCCAGAGAAACGGCGGCAATGGATGCTCCTGTGCCGATCATGCCCGCAGCGATGAACTGTCCGGCTCCGGCGAAAACCAGAACGGACATGGTTACGGCCCATATGGCCGGAACGCCGTTTTTGACCGCGAGTACCCCATAGGCGATTCCCAGCGGCACATAGCCGATGAAGATCGGCAATCCCATATGGATACCGGTCAGAATTTCTGATTTGACAGAAGGAAATGTCGGATGGTCAGGACGGCGTTGGGAAGACATGGCGAACTTATTGGAAACAGAATTCCAGTGTGAAAGAGCCGTGTTCTGTTTCAAAGGGAATGGCGATGGTCGTCACCTGGCCGGGGAAGGACAGGGAATGGTTTGCTCCAAAGATGATGGAGGGCGTGGAGCCTTGCAGGGGCAGACCCATTTCGCTCAGTATGGCCCGGGCCTGACCGGAAATCATGTTGGTGATTTCTCCGACCGCATCGCGTGTGTCGGCCATGATATCTTCTATGGCATCGCCCAGCATGCCCTTGACCAGAGCAATGGCGCAGGACTGGGAAAACGAAAGAGCAATGGCGCCGCTTTTGCATCCGGTAATACCCACGATCGCGGATACGTCACCCTGCGCTTTGTCCGTTTTTTTGACATATGGTTTGCCGGGAACGGGAGATAACCCCGTCATGGAGGTAAGCACATTGATGGTGGCCTGCACAAAGGGCTTGGCAAGTGCTACGTCGCTCATGACCGAAAGCTCCGGAAAGAACATTGTTTACCCGTGAGTCCTGCGCATTTTCCTGAAATTTGCGATGTTCGCGGGTATAAAGCATATTACTAACATGAACGGAATTGGTCGTCCAGCACGGCATTTCCGGTTCTACATCTCAATAGGAGTCTGCGTATCAGGGGAATTATTCCGAGTTTTTTTACCGCGCGGGGGCAGGGGGAATCTTGCCTTGTGTCAAAGCTTGCGGCAGAATATGAGGATACGCGACGGAAGAAGGAGGCGTTTCATGGACTTGCGTAAAACCCGCGAACAGCTCGGCCGCATACGGGTATATTACCTCAAGGGAGATACGTTGCGGGCGCTGGCGTCTGCGGTTATGGCGTTGCGTGATCTGTCGCAGATGAGCAATCTGTCTACGGAGATGCGCAGCATGCTGCGTGAGGGTATCGGCTATCTTGCTCGTGACGAGGAATTGAAACGTCACCTGGATCGTCCTCTGGCGTATCAGCCGGGGCAGGAACGGGCTTTGTTCGTTCAGCTCGGAAAGGCTTATAAGGAAATGGCGTCTCAGGCCGGAATGGAGAGCCGCGAAGAGACTTTTGCCCGTAAGCAGAAACTGGATAAGGCCCTGATTGTAGGGCAGAAGCTCGTGGCTCAGGGCAAGTTTTCCGAAGCGGAAGAGTCCTTCCGGGAAGCCGTGTCCTGTTATCGGGACGAACACCGTCTTTTCCAGATGATTGCGCAGAGCTTCATTGATGCCGGGCAGCCCCGAAGGGCTATCGACTACCTGCGCAAGGCCGTGGAGGCTGAGCCGGATAACGAAAGTGCGAAGGCTCTGCTGGAGAAAGTCAGCGCCATAAAGGACTGAATGTTCCCCTGCATCAGAGACGCGCGTCATTCCGGAGGACGAATTCTGCGATATTCCGCCAGACAGAATTTTTCTGCGGCGGACAGAAACTCCGGGAAGAATATTCCATTCAATCTCCGCCTCTGTTCAGATCGGCTCAAACGGCAAGAATTCTCCGGAATTTTACTTGCAACATATGAACAGACGATATGATCCCGTCTTTCGCCATGGGCAGCGGATTCGGCAGAACGCCGGAATCTCCCTGCCTGCGGCAGACAGACAGCACGGGCATGTCGGTGAGCCATATGCGCAGATAATACGCTAAGACTTCGTTCGTCTTCTGTCTGGTCTGTGTGCGGATTCCCGGCAGGTCTGGAGGATGCGTCAGAAGATGACGAAAAGCGGATTCGTGCGTAATCCTTCTTCAGGGAGAGGCCTGCCGGGGCGTCGGATTTCGTTCGTTCCGCCCAGAATGGGGAGAACTTCTACACTTTTCCAAGAGGGAAGAAATCGTCCACAGCAGAGCTGAAGGCTATTCCCATACCTGGTCGTTTCAGACATTCGGCGTCGCGCACGGCGTCGCGTACTGCATCGGCCTTGTCGCTCGGCACCAGCATAATCAGCACTTCTTTTTCCGGGAACAGGGTCAGTCCGAAGAAACGGGCATCCTCTCCGCTGGCCGTTCCGCGCGCCTTGAGTATCGTTCCTCCGGGCGCCCCTGCCTTACGGGCTGCGGCCATGGCGTCGTCGGCGAATCCGGCATTGACAATAAGGCAAACAAGTTCATAAGGCGACTGATGTTGTTCTCTCATGGAAGGCTCCGGCAGGGAGTGTGTTGATTGGGAGTCCGGCGCAGGATTCGCTTCGTTTCGTTTGGGGCGCAGAACGTCGTCAAGATTAAGGCTGAAGGATATGCCGACGCTTGCGCGGGAATGGGCGGAGGTTGCGCGCCATACTGAAGCTACGGAATCCGTCTGATCCTTTGTGCCGAGAATTATTAGAATGTCCTTTTCCTGATCGGCAAGGCAGAGCAGCCCCAGCAGGCCCCCGGAAGCCGTTCCGCGTCCGGGCAGAATCGTGCCTCCCTTTGCTCCGGCGTCTCTGGCAAGGCGCATCAGACGTTCTCCCTGTCCGTGCCCGGAAATGGCGCAAATCAGTTTATCGGAAAGTTGGCCGGCGGGGTTCATGCCTTGTCCTCCGGAGCATGTTGGCTGTGCCTGGAAAGAGCCAGAGTTTTGTTTTCGGCACGGGTTACAAGTATTCCCAGCGCCTGTATGGCAATAAGTGGCGTCATGGCAATGAGCGCAATGACGCCGAAAGCGTCAAGAATGGGGTTGCCGCCCAGAGCATTTGAGGCCCCGAGCGCAAAGGCCAGAATAAAGGTGGAGGCCATGGGGCCGGAGGCCACGCCTCCCGAGTCGAATGCTATCGCCGTAAACAGCGGGGGGCAGAAGCGCATGAGACCGAAACTCAGCAGATAGCCGGGAATGAGAAAATACCACAGAGAAATGCCGTTCAATATCCGGAACATGGCCATGCCTACGGCGCAGGCCACACCGAGGGAAAGCGCGGCCAGCATCAGACTGCGCCTGATGCTTCCGCCGGAGATTTCTTCCACCTGCACGGTCAGAACCCATACGGCAGGTTCAGCACAGACGACCAGCGCGCCGAACAGGACTCCGGCCGAGATAAACAGGGCCGAGGGCTGCGTTCCCGCAATCAGCGCGCCCAGCTCACGCCCGGCAGGCATGAATCCGCCCTTGACGCCGAGAAAGAACAGCACAAGTCCGAGAAAGGTATAGACAAGACCCATGATCAGACGCAGCAGCTGTTGTGACGGCATACGCACCAGCGTCAGCTGAAACACTGCGAAGAGCAGAAACAGCGGGCCGAGAGCTACAAGCACTTCATGCAGAACTTCAGGGACAAGATTCAGGAAAGCTGCGAGCAGAGAGAGGCTTTCTCCCGCAGACTCCACGCTTTCCGCAGGGAGTTCTCCTGTGCCGGATGAGAGCATCCCCATGAGAAGGACCGCCATGATCGGACCGATGGACGCCAGCCCGATGAAACCGAAGCTGTCGTTTTCCGCATTACCTCCACGCACGGCGGCAACGCCCATGCCCAGAGCCAGTATGAAGGGAACCGTCATGGGGCCGGTGGTTGCTCCTCCTGCGTCGAAGCCCACGCCGAGGAATTCCGGAGAGGAGAGCGCGGCACAGACAAAAAGCAGCGCGTAGAAGAGAAGCAGCAGTACGCGCAGAGAGAACTGAAAAATTACGCGCAGCAATGCGAGACTGACAAAAAGACCGACGCCTGCCGCGATCATGAACACCAGATTCCTTGCGGAAATGGAAGGAGCCACGTCCATGACCTGGGCGGCCAGTACCTGTACGTCGGGTTCCGCCACGGTGATGATGAAACCGATGATGAAGCCTGCGCCCAGCAGCAGGGGGAGGTTGCGTTTATGCACGAGTGCAGAACCGGCTCTCTGTCCCATGGGCAGGACGCCGATATCGGCTCCTACCAGGAAGAAGGACAGTCCGATGATGATCAGAACGCCCCCCAGCAGAAAGGGAGGAAATAATGCTCCCAGCGGCGCGACGGCAAGATGAAGAAGGCTGACCAGCGCCATGATGGGCAGGACGGAAATGGCGGATTCCCGGAGTTTTTCCAGAAAAATCATGGAGATTCCGTTTGCTTGTCGAGGTTATGATACTGAATGTTTATTTTTTACATAAATGTATATTTTGAGCAAGTATTTTCTGTATCTTGCATCAGTCTCAGCAGCTATATATCGACAGTGTCGACAGGTACGGAAGAACAGTATTTCCCGAGCAGGCAGTCAGAAAAAAGAAATTTGTTCGTATCATTGTATGAATGATTGATATTCCGGCTGTATAATAAGTACGGAAGCTGTACTATATGAGAAATTCATTTTGACTTATGTTTATACTGGCCGCCCGCAATGTAGAAACTGTTCTGAACTGCAAAGAGAGCCTGAGGATCGCGTGAGGCGACAAGGTCTTCAAGATAGCGCAAGGCAAAATTGCTGGCGATGGTGATGACCACTTCCTTCGATTCGTGCGTATAGGCCCCGAAGGCCGGAACAATGGTCGCTCTTCCTCCGTTGGACATGATTGCCTGGCAGATTTCCTGTCCTTTTCCCGTGATGATGAATACCGTCTTGTGCCGGTTGGAGAGGCGTTGGACAAAATCCGTGGTATTGGCGGAAATGAAGACCAGAATGCCGGATACTATCACCATGTCCAGCGGGATGGTGGTGACGCTGGTAAGAAAGAGCATGATATTGAAGGCAAAGGAACATTGCCCGATAGGAAAATTCCAGCGTTTGTTCAGATAGACGCTGACCATGTCCAGACCGCCGCTGGACCCCTGGGAACGGAGCATGATGCCGATTCCTATGCCTACAAGGACTCCGGCCAGAATGGCGGCATAAAAATCGTTTTCCACCGGTATGCGCACGGTATCCAGCAAAGCACCCCAGGCGGAGGTGGCGAGCGTGCCGTAGAGGCTGTACCACACGAAACGGCGGCTGACCTTGAACCAGCCGAAAAGAAGCAGCGGCAGATTAAGCAGAATATTCCAGATGGGAGCGGTCAGAAGCCCTGTGCCGTACCACGTCAGCAGGCTCAACCCCAGCACTCCTCCGGTAAGGAACCCGTGATGCGCGGCAACAGCCTGTGATCCGAAAGCCATGAAGCCGGCTCCGACGGTGAGCAGCCAGATATTCCACAGCGGATGCAGGGAAAGTTTGCGGGAGGAAGGCAGTTTTCCTGTGTACAGCTTGGGCATGGGACTCTCTGCGAGGGGCAGGGCGGACGTTTGCCGTCTGAAAGGTTACGGTTCGGGAAAGGAAGGGAACGGACTCCGCCGGACGGGCGGCGGGGAGAGTTTGCTCAGATGATGCCCCACAGCATTCTGGCGGCAGTAACGTACAGGAAAAGGGCAAAGACCTTGCGCAGGGTGCTTACGGGCAGGGCATGTGCCAGCTTTGCCCCCAGAGGGGCGAAAAAGATACTGGTACAGGCAATGCCCAGCGTGGCCGTCACACTGATGTACCCGAGCGACCAGGCCGGGAGTCCGGGCTGATTCCAGCCCGTCCAGACATAGCCGATGCTGCCTGCTATGGCGATGGGCCAGGAGAGAGCGGATGAAGTCCCGACGGCCTTGTGGATTTCTACGCCGCACCAGCGCAGAAAGGGGACGGACAGGCTGCCGCCGCCAAGCCCGACCAGGCTGGAGACGCCGCCTATGAGAAAGCCCGCCAGACTGAGTCCGCCCATACCGGGCGCGCTGTGTCGCGCCCGCGGGTAGAAATCCAGCAGCATCTGCGTTGCCACGACAAGCAGGAAACAGACGAAGAAAATTTTGAGTCCCGTACCCGACATGCCTGCCGCGAGGAAGGAGCCGCCAAGCGTACCCAGCGCAATGGCCGGAGCCATGCCCCGGACATAATTCCACAGCACCGATTTACGCCGGGCATGTGCCCGGGAGCTGGATATTGCAGTGAACAGAATGCTGGACAGGGAGGTGCCCAGAGCCACGTGCATGGCCAGCTCCGGCGACATATCCCCCTGTATGGAAAAGATGAGGGTGAGAAGCGGGACGACGACGAGCCCGCCGCCTATGCCGAGCAGTCCGGCAAAAAATCCGGCGGCCGCGCCGGTACAGATGTACAGGAAGTAAATTTGCAGCATGATGACCTGCAGTTCTTGCAGTGGGAGAATGGAACCCGAGCGAGTCCGGGAGCGAATCCGGCGAGGGCGCGACGGATTCGCCGCGCCCCGCGGTCGGTCGTCAGGCCAGAATATGCGGACTGACGGAGGCGATGTCTGGGCATCCTGTGAGAGTCATTGCGGCAGTGAGTCCGGCGCGCAGATCTTCGACATAGGCAGCAACCCCTTCGCGCAGACCGCCTACGGCGGCGACGCTGAACGGGCGTCCTACGAGGACGGCGCGCGCGCCGAGCGCGAGCATTTTGAGGACGTCCACGCCGTCACGGACGCCGCCGTCCGCGAGGACTTCCACCCTGCCGCGTACTGTTGCGGCAATACGGGGCAGCACTTCTGCCGTTCCCGGAGTGTGATCGAGAACGCGCCCTCCATGGTTGGATACGACAATGGCGTCGACTCCGGCGTCGGCGGCAATGCGCGCTTCGTCTTCCGTCATGATGCCCTTGATCATGAACTTGCAGCCAGCTCCGTGTACATGCGCGGTAATGGCGGCGAGTTCTTCCGGGGTCTTCGGGGAAACGGGGCGTCCCTGTTTGCGCAGGGTAATGAGTCCGGCTGCATCCACATCCATACCGATGACGGGGCAACCCGTGGCTGCTGCACTGTCGAGTTTGCGGTTCAGCTCTTCACCGTCCCAGGGCTTGATGAAGGGAATGCCGTGCCCGCCGGCCTTCCGGATGGCTGCAAATGCGCTGTCGGGAATGATGTCGCCCACGCCGTCTCCGCCGCAGCCGATGATTCCGGCATCCTTGCAACCGAGCATGACGGCGTCGGCATAGTCCGCTTCCGTCACGGGCGCGCCGCCCATATTGAAGGATACGCCTCCTATGGGCGCGGCCAGCACGGGCAGGGACAGCTTCAGTCCCAGTACGCTCTGTTCAAGTTCCGGCTGCACGGCTCCGTGCAGACAGCGCATGGCAAGGCGTATTCCCCGCAGGGCTTCGATGTTGGCC
Organism: Candidatus Mailhella merdavium; assembly: GCA_019119045.1. Lineage (GTDB taxonomy): Bacteria > Desulfobacterota > Desulfovibrionia > Desulfovibrionales > Desulfovibrionaceae > Mailhella > Mailhella merdavium. The sequence continues at coordinate 29,408 of DWXS01000063.1, forward strand.
CGGAAGGAAGCTCCCGTACCCAGACCGCCCATTCCCGGGACTTCTCCCGAACATGCGCGTCCGTCACATACCGGACAAACCCGGCAATATCCCTTCATCCGTTCTCTGGCCTGTTGCCTGATGGCGGCGTCCATGCTTGTCTCCTTGAAAAAGTGGATCGGGCCTCCGTTTCGAAAGCGGCCCCCAAAATCAGTTTGCGTATTTTGCTTCCAGCTCTGCGCCGGAACGTTCCACAGAGGTTTTGAAGGCGTTGCGTTCGGCGCGTATGGCCTCCGCCAGGTTTTCGTCATGCAGCGCAAGTATCTGCGCGGCCAGCCAGGCCGCGTTGCGTGCGCCGGCCTTGTCCAGAGCCACTGTCGCAACCGGAAATCCCGGAGGCATTTGTACTGTGGAAAGCAGGGCGTCCATGCCGCCGAGAGCCGATCCCGAGACGGGTATGCCGATGACCGGCTTTGTTGTCCGGGCCGCAACGGCTCCGGCAAGATGGGCGGCCATGCCCGCCGCGCAGATGAAGACCTGACAACCCTCTTTTTCCAGTTCCTGAACAAGAGCTTCCGTGCGTTCCGGCGTGCGGTGTGCGGAAGAAATCGTAAAGCGGAAGCTGATACCCAGCTTCTTCAGAATGTCCGCACAGGGACTGATGACCGGTTCATCCGAGGCGGATCCGATGAAAATGGCAACTTGCGTCATAGCTTGTCCTTATGATGGGGTGCGGTACGGTTCAGACGGGGCGTGCCCCGTCGAAGCCGTGGAACACGCCGGGTTCAGTTCTTCTCCTGAAGACGTTTCAGGCCTTTCAGGCCGATGTCGTGGCGATAGAAGGAATCAGGCATGGAAATATGCTTCAGGGCTGCGTAGGCCCGGTCGCGGGCATCGGCGAGATCGCAGCCAAGGGCCGTTACGCACAGGACACGTCCGCCGCTGGAGAGAAGCCTGTCCCCTTCGCGGCGCGTACCGGCCTGAAATACCTGAACGGAGGCTGAAGATTCGGCTTCCTCAATGCCGGAGATGCTCATGCCTCTGGCATAGGAGCCCGGGTATCCTTGGGCGGCGACGACGACGCCGAGAGCCGCCTCAGGGCGGATACGCAACGTATGGCGTTGTGCGAGGGTCCCGTCGACGCAGGCGCGCAGCAGATCGAAAAGATCCTCGTCAAGGCGCATGAGCAGAGGCTGGCACTCGGGGTCTCCGAAGCGGACATTGTATTCCAGCACTCTGGGGCCTTCTGCCGTCATCATGAGTCCGGCGTAGAGAATACCCCGGAACGGCGTACCCCGTCGGGCCATTTCCCGCAGGATGGGCCGCACGGTGATATCCGCCATTTTTTCGAGGTCGGCGTCGGGCAGTACCGGCGCGGGGCTGTAGGCTCCCATGCCGCCGGTGTTCGGGCCCTGATCTCCGTCGTATGCGGCCTTGTGATCCTGGGCGGAGGGCAGGGGCAGGGCTGTTTCGCCGTCGCAGAAATAGAGCAGGGAAACTTCCTCGCCGCGCAGAAACTCTTCAAGAACCACGGTTTCGCCCGCCGAACCGAAGCGGCCGGAAAACATTTCGTCCAGAGCCTCGTCCGCTTCTTTTTCCGTCATGGCAATGACCACGCCCTTGCCGGCGGCGAGTCCGTCGGCCTTGATCACCAGAGGGGCGCCGTGCGTTACGGCAAACTGCTTTGCCGCGTCTTTGTCGGAAAAGACGCCGTATGCAGCGGTGGGCACGCCGGCTGCCTTCATAACTTCCTTGGCGAAGGCCTTGCTTCCTTCAAGGCGCGCGCAGGCTGCGCTCGGCCCGAAGCAGGGGATTCCCGCCGCGTTCATGGCGTCGACGACACCAAGAGTGAGCGGCAGTTCGGGGCCTGGCACGACAAAGTCCACTCCGTGTTCACGGGCAAAGGCGACAAGCGCCGGTACGTCGCCGTCGGAGACGGGCTGATTTTGCGCCAGGGAGGCCGTTCCTCCGTTTCCGGGCGCGACAAAAATTTCGTCCACGCCGGGGCTTTGCTTCAGTTTCCAGGCAAGGGCATGCTCGCGCCCTCCCGAACCGATGATGAGTATGCGCATGGGGACTCCTGGCGCGGACGCGCCGCGTTGTCGTGAAAGGAGCAGCTCGTCGAAGATTCCTCCGTACGAGGTCTTTCCTTTGGGGGGAGCCGTGGCAGATCGGCTCTGCAAAAAAATGATCCCGGCAGAAAAATAGCCGCATCCCGTGAAAATGACAACTGTCGGGCAAGTTCCGGGGGGTACCCCGATGCCTGCGCCATCTTCCGACCCCGTTTCCAGGTATTCTGGATAAACGTTCGCCATATCCGGTAGATCCGGGAAAAGCATGAGAGGCGTCCGGTGGCCAGGACGTCGGAGTCTGCCCCCCTGTTACGGAGGAAGGTTCCGCGCCGGGTCCGGCGATATCCGGCCCGGGGATACGGGGTGGTTCGGCCGCGTGCGCAACTCTCCTTTTGATGCGGCGGAGCATGCGTCGCTCCCGCACAGTATGGAAGCTTCGACGCATTCAGTCCTTTGCCCGACAGGATGAAAAGTTTCTTTCCATGACGAGATTATGAAAAACGCCGCTTGTGAATGTTCACAAACGGCGTTCCTTCTACGAGAAGGCAGACGGGGAAAAGGCGCAGCACTTACAGCGAGTTGTACATGCCGCCGGCGAGGGCACCGAGACCGCCGCCAACAAGGGCGCCGACTCCGGCACTGCCCCCGGCAATGGCGGAAATGCCCGCACCGGCGAGGGCGCCTCCCGTTCCGCCTATCAGAGCGTTTTTCTGCGTCCGGGAAAGCTGGCAGCCGGTGGCCAGAGCCAGCATGAGGGCCAGGGGCAATATGACGAGGCCTTTACGAAGAGATGCTGTCATGACGATATCCTTCTGCGTTAGAGCGTTTTGTCTTTGAATGCGTCTGCAAGCCAGGATTCTGTGTTCCAGCCCGCAGCGTTCACGCCTCCGCCGGAGCTTGCGCGGCTGTCCGCGTCAGTTGTCCTGCGGGCTGTCCTTGTGCGGTTACGTCGCCGGACTTTGCGCTTACTCCGGCGTCGCGGAGTAGTGGGAGCATGTTCAAAACAGACATGACCTGGAGGTGAGCAGTCTTGGGGCGGACAGCCTATTTCCCTGCGGGCAGGGCAGGCACGATCAGTTCTTTCCAGACGACGTCGAGGACGTGTCTGTCCTTCTGATCGGGGTTATCGTCATAGAAAGTGTCGATGCCGTCCACAATAGTCTGCCGCGGGGTATTTTCAAAGGCGATGACCCAGCCCCGTTCAAAGGGAGAGAGGTTAAGGTTCTCCAGCGTGGGCTGCTTTCCGTTCCGCTTGGCCTGTTCCATGCCGATGGCGTATTCCACGGCAATGCCGTTTTCAAGCCCGAAAAGGAAACTCAGCTTGTTGTCGTTGCTGGTATCTTGCCAGACGTATCCGTCCAGTTTTGCAATCTGGGAGGCCTTGCCCTGATCAGCCGCAGAGGAAAGTGTCGGGAGCAGCGCAACGGATGCGCACAGGGCCAGAACGACAAAGGGCCGCAACAAGTGTTTCATACGATCCTCCTTGACTCCTGCGGGACGCAATGGGGTCATTTTCAGAGAAGGGGGAAAGGACTTCCCCCATTCTGGAGATAATGTTTGATCCCTGTTTGTTCCTGTGTCAATGAGCCGTTTGCCTAAAGGGCGTCTTCGTCCGGCGTATCGGGGACATCGGCGGGATCGCCGCCCATGTCTATGACGCGCACGCCATCCTGTATATTCCGCAGAGCCTGACGGCGGAAACGGCGCAGCCAGTTGCCGTCCGGGCATTCGGGAGCAAGCAGTGTCTCGGCCAGCCATTCCGCACTGTGCAGAACGGGGCGTTTGTTCAGACCGTCCGCGCTGTCCATGGTCATCAGGGTACGGGCAATCCCGAGACGGCAGGACGGGCAGCCGACAAGTATGGGGGAACCCGGCGTGAGACTCGGGAGAACTGCCGCCAGACGTCCGCGTTTGCGCTCCCGCAGCGCGTTGTAGATCCCAGGCGAGGTATAGGCGCCCGTACCGGATTCGCCGCAGCAGCCGGGAGTGATGCTGATGCTTGCGCCGCTCAGGCGTTCAAGGGCACGGGCAGCCTTTCCTCCGCCCTTGACCGCTTTTATACCGGACCATTCCGGGTGGCAGGACGCGTGGTAAAGCAGGTTCTGGCCGTCAAGCCGGCTCGCATGAGGGAGCTTATCGACAAGCAGTTGAACCAGATCGCTCTGCGGCATGGGGGAGCCGTCCGGCAGCGTCAGACCGTGGCGACTCAGGCTGTCCCGGCAGGAGCCGCAGGCCGTCAGCGTCATGTTGACGCGAAAACCGGCTCCTGCCGCTTCCTGAATGTATTCGTCGAGGGCCTTCCGGTTGCGCTCCAGATTTTCCCTGTAATTGCCCTCGGCTCCGGAGCTGAGCAGCGGATACCCGCAGCACAGGTGTTGACGGGGGACGACAACGGGAATCCCCGCCCGCATGAGCAGGGCGAGAGCAGAAAGGGCGATTCTGCGATAAAAGAGACTGCCGCCGCATCCGGGGAAATACAGAACCGCGTCGACCCCCTTTTCGGTCAGTTCCTTCTTCAGGGCCGCAGGCAGAAAAAGTCCTCCCCGGTCAAGGCGCAGAGCTTCATACAAATTGGCCATGCCCAGTTCCGGCCCTTTGTTGTTGAACAGAGGGCTTTCCAGACGTTCGCGCCACATGCGGGGAACGAATCCGATAACTCTGTTCTGGACCTTCTGCCCCAGAGCGGCGGCCTTGGCGGCTTTGGGTACGCGCTTTGCGGGATCGTGGGCCAGCCAGCTGAGAACGCGGCTTTTGATGGGATGTCCTCCCATGCCTTCTTCTTTAAGGAAGGCCAGCATGGCAAGCGCGACGGATGCAGACTCGATTTTCACGGGACAGACGGATGTGCAGCGGCCGCAGCCTGTGCAGTGTTCCACCATGTAGCGCAGTTCTTCCAGCAGCGCGGGGGCGGGTTTTCCGCTGGTGGCCTGAGCGTAGTAAATGGCCTCGGTAATGGCGCCGAGGACCATGTTTTTGTTGCGCGGATGATACTGGTAGGAGCGTTCCGGATAAACCATGGGACAGACCTGCTTGCATTTGCCGCAACGGGTGCAGGTCTGTACCGTGGTCAGCAGCTTGATGAAGCGTTCCTTGTCCTGCAGACCGCTCTGACGGATATCCTCAATCAGTCTGTTGAAGGAGAAGGTGAAGGGGCGCACGGGAAGTTCCCGTTGTACCAGTTTCCCGGGGTTGAGAATGTCGCGGGGGTCAACGCGCTTTTTGAAGGCGCGCAGAGCTTCCATTTTTTCCTTGGCGAGGAAGGAAATTTTGGTGATGCCTATGCCGTGTTCACCGGATACGGCCCCGCCCATTTCCTGCGCCTGCGCCATGGCCTGCATGGCGGCTTCTTCAGCCTGTTCCATCATGTGGGGGTCGTTGGAGTTGACCGGGATATTCACATGACAGTTGCCGTCCCCGGCGTGCATGTGGCTGGCGATGATGATGCGGCTGGCCCGCATGTATTCGGCGATCTTCCGTATTTTTTTTGCCAGCCGGGGATAGCGTTCCTCCAGCGTGGCAAGAAAGGCTTCCGCCCGGGCAAGAACGTCGTCGTCGGTCAGGTCGCCGCTCTCGGAGGAGCCGTGTTCCTGCTGCTTCGGAGCTTCCCCCTGCGCAAGGCGCGAGGCGAAGGTAAATTCCCGGTTGACGTCCCGATCTTCAAGAGGAAAGCCCGGCAGACGTCCGACTTCCTGAAGCGCGTATCGGTAGGCGGCGGCGCTCATTTCCAGATTGAGCGTTTCAAGAAAGTGCGCAAAGTCCGGAATCGCCCGCATGGGAATGACCACGTCTTCGTTGATTTTGAATCCGGAAGTGCGCCGGGCTATGGCGGAGAGCTTGTGACGATCCTCCCAGAACAGTTCCCCTTCCTTTTCATCACGGGCAACGGTGACGGCTACATATTCGTTGTCGCCGACCAGACCGACAATTTCATTGACGCACTGATCGAGCAGGTATTCGTCGTTCCCGTCCACCTGCACGATGATCACTGAAATGGGATCGCCACTGTGGCGTATGGATTTGCGCTGGTAGCCTATGGCCTGAACGTATTTGACATTGAATTCTTCCAGCGCGGAAAGATGGGCATAGTCGCCTTCCTGACGTATGCGGTCGCGCAGGGCTACGATTTCCTGAATGATTTCTGCGGCGGGACGCATGGATTTGCCGAAAACTTCCAGAACCAAGACCCGGGAAAAGGCGGGTTTTTCATGCAGAGTGAACGTGGCTTCGGTGATGATGCCGTCCACACCTTCCTTCTGCATACCGGGAAGGCCGCCCAGAGCCTTGTTGGTCACGTCCTTGCCGAGTCCGGGCAGACGTATTTCGTCCCCTTTCAGTTCCACCACGCTGCGCATGCCGCCGGAGGTATCCCGCACTTCAAATACGGCCGTTTCTTCCGGCAGAATTTTGTGCCGGGGATGATCCACGCGCAGCACGTCGATGATTTCCCCTGTGGGCGTGACCATGCGCCAGGAAAGCAGGTTGTCCAGCGTGGTGCCGTATTCAAAGGCAAAGGGGCCGCCGGAATTTTCCGCCACGTTGCCGCCTATGGTGGAAGCCGTCTTGGATGCAGGGTCAACGGTGAAGAGCAGGCCTTCCTTTGCGCAGCGATCTATGGCGTCCTGCGTGATGACGCCGGCCTGACAGGTCAGCGTCAGATGTTCCCTGTCCACGCTCATGGCGGTGAGGCGCGTCATGTTTACAATAACGCTGCGCTTGAGCATGGGGACTGCGCCTCCCGTCATGCCGGAACCGCCGCCGCGCGGGATGATGGCAAATTTCATTTCGTTTGCCAGACGCACCAGCGCGCTGACCTGTTCCGTTGTCGCCGGTTCGACGACCAGAAGCGGCAGTTCCATGCGCAGGTCGGTTGCGTCTGTGGCGCATTCCACAAGCGCACTCGGGCGGGTAAGCACACAATCTTCAGGCATGATGGTTTTCAGCCGTTCCACAAGCTCCTGCCGGAAGCGGCGTTCGGCTTCATATGCGCTCCAGAAAATGGTGATCCCTTCGCTGATGGTGGTCACATATTGTTGGGCGAGAGCCTGCGATTCTCTGGTAAAGCGTTCGTTTACACTGGCGCGTACGGATTCCGGCTGAATAAAGGGATTGTAGGCGACGAGAAAAAGTTCTTCAGCAATGGAAATGGCCAGTTCGCGTACGGATTCGGGCCAGTTTTCAAATGCCTCAAGGTTGATGCGGAGAATACGATTGACAACAAAATCCTGCGATATGGAAATATGAGGGCCTTTGTGCGCCATGAAAACACTCCTTGTCCCCTCCGGAGAACAAAGCCCGGAAAGGGGAAGCAGGTAGTATAGCGCGTCAGGACTCTTTTGCGCAAGTAAGGAAATGGAAATTTGTCCGGCTTGACCGAAATGGATTCGGGGGATAATAAAATTAAGATCCCGTATGCCCCCCCTCCGGGTCCGGCTGGGGAAGCCCGGAGGCGGGAGGCGTGTTGGCTTGGAACGGGCTTTCGGGGGGAGAAGCGGAAAGCGTGGCTGCGCTTCCGCTGAAGTCCTCTGATGTCAGTCGATATCAAAGGAAGGGGTTTCCGGCGAAATATAGTGGATGTCTACGCTTGCGCCTGTCCAGTTCTTTAAAAGTCCTGCCAGCTCTTCCGCGATGGAGGGCAGTTCGGTTTCGGCATGTTCCGTCATCATATCAAGATTGATTGCGGCTCTTGTCGTTGTGGGCAGGAGCTTGCTGCGGTCTCCGTTCTTCCAGCACCATGCCCGGCAGAACACATCTCTGTTGCCGGAATCCATGTAGATGACTTCTCCCACAGGCGGATGTTCCAGAACATCGGGCTGAGCGAGGGGAACATAATCCTCGTCCCCTTTTGCAAAGGTAAGGCAGAGATCTCCCGTGACGGCGTCAAGGTCGTCGCCTCCGCAGGGGATGAGGTGGCGCAGGCTCATGCAGTTGAACAGAGCCACCAGCGTATTGACATAGGGCAGCATGGTTCCCTTGCGTACCCGCTTGACCAGATTGATGACGGAGGGCGGATATCTTTTGGGGTTGAGGTGCATGGAACTGAAGGCGTCCGCCCAGGGCTTGAGGCGGGGATGCTCGTAAGGCGAGGCCAGTTCCCCGCCCTGGACGGATGTTTCGCTTTCGCGCAGCAGCGCGAGAACTTCCGGCACTTCCGTACTGTTATCCATGCCGCGCGCAATCAGAACCGCACGACGAAACAGCGGGTAGGTATGAAATATTTCCGGATCGACAAGGTAACGCATGACGTTCTCCCGGGTGATTTGCCGCACGGCGGCAACCGGAGCCGTTTTCATGCGGATCGTTGAACTGCCGCCGGTTGCGGCCGTAGTTTGAAACCGTTCTCCCGCCCGGAGAGGACGGAATATCGCGGACGTATGTCCGGATTATTTTTTCATGCGACTGGTGATGTTGTTCTGTACCCATTTGGCATCGAGCCATTCGAGAGGCTGCACCGGCACGCCGGACACAAGAACCCCGAAATGGACATGATCGCCTGCGGCAAGCCCCGTGGTGCCGGTGGTTCCTATAATCTGACCGCCCTTGACCTCATCGCCTGGCTTGACGCGGAATTCGCTGAGGTGGGAGTAAAGCGTCATAAGACCGAGGCCGTGATCGATCACCACAATATTGCCGTAAATACCGAGTTCTTCCGCAAAGATGACGCGGCCGGCATTGGCTGCGGGCACTTCGGCGCGGGCGACGGATGCGAGATCCAGACCTGTATGAACCTGATGGTCGATCTTCTTGCCCCCGGACGTATAGGTGCGGGAGTCGCCGAAATTGGCTTTGACGGCAGAGCGCGGCAGGTGCTGGAATTTTCCGCTCCACAGGAAGGAAGGATTGCTCTTCTGCCCGAGTTCCAGAAGTTTGGCATCGTCGCGCAGGCGTTCGCCGTTGTTGACGCAGATATATTGTTCCAGCGTGGAGGCATTCTGTTTTTCCGGACAGAGTCTGGCGAGTTCCTGCGCTTTCTGGTTGAGGAAATTTTCGCTGATGGGAAGCGTGTCGGAGGTGAAGTTGCGGCCTATGGCGTTGATCAGCAGACGGCTTGAGGTGATATTGCCCGCATCGTCCCGGGCCATGATTTCCGGGTAGTAGTTGGCAGTGGTTTTCTGATGCGGGAAGGCGAACAGACAGGCCCATGAACCGTCAGCCTGCTTGTACGCGGGAAAGAACAGATCGTCGGAACGAACGCCTGTTTCCGCAACGTCCTTGTTTATGGTGTAGACGATGACGGCGCAGCCGCCACGGCGTATGGCGGGCGGAACCGTACGTACCGCAATGCGCGGAGGCTGGGTATCCATGCGTACCGGGAGGGAAAGCGTTGTGGAATTGCCCGATCCGAAACCGGCAAAGGCCGTATCCCACGCTCTGATTTCCAGTTCGAATTCACCGTCGGGAAGACGCGTTTCGCTCAGATCGAAATTCAGCTTTGCGTCGTGTATTTCCGGGGGAAAGTCCCTGCGCAGGACGGTCATGGATTTCCCGTTCTTGCGCACGGTGACCTGAACGGAGCGCAATCCGGATTCGTCGGAAAGCGTCAGCTCGAGAGGCTGGGTCGGGCCGAGACGTTCGGGATTTTCCGGCACGAGGTTGAGAACGGGGCCCGTCATGTCATGCATCAGCACATAGGCTCCGGCTCCGGCAAGGATAAGGCACAACAGAAGAAAAATGTGTGAGAGGCGCAGGCTTGATTTTTTTTTCATGGCAGAAAACGGGAAGAAGCGGCGCGGTTTCCGGCCGGAACTTTTTGGGGTTGTATGAAAAGTCTTCAGTCCTTTTTATCCAGCAGCATCATGGCAAGGCGCAGAAAGTCCGCTTCGGTCAGAATGCCCACAAGTTTGCGTCCTTCCAGCACGGGCAGGCAGCCGCACTTGTGTTCGAACAGCAGCCGGGCCGCTTCACGCAGCGGAGTATCGGGCGTCACGCATTCCACTTCGCTCTGCATGACGTCGGAAACACGGATGGCCGTGTCTATTTCTTCCTGAATTTTTTCGTCGATATCCGCGAGCCTGGAAATGGTACATGCCAGAAGATCCCGGTTGGTAATCAGCCCCACGAAGTTGCCTTCGTCGTCTGCTACCGGCGTGTTGCGGATTTTCGCCAGCTTCATGAGCGTGCGCGCGTCGTTGAGGGTATCCGTAGGCTGCAGCGTGAATACCGTATCAACCATGAGTTCGGAAACAGTATGCATGGGGGTCTCCTCCGGGAAACAGGCCGCCGGGTACGCCTTCGAAGCGGCAGAGGGTTTGAAGTCCGGACAATTAACAGCTATAGTGTCGCATCCGAATGTCTCCGTCAAGGGGACTGCGGGGTCTGAGAAGTTCCGGCAGGAGCTTCGGACGGGAACAGGGAGAGGACAGAGTCAGATGAGTGCTGCTGAAATGGATTATCGTATTCCCCGCCAGCGCATGGTGCGCGAACAGCTTGTCGCCCGTGGCATTGGAGATGCCCGCGTACTGGAGGCCATGGGGGGATTGCCCCGGCATTTTTTCGTGCCGGAGGCCTTTGCTCCTACGGCCTATGACGACAGGCCCCTGCCCATAGGGCACGGACAGACCATTTCTCAGCCCTACGTTGTGGCTCGTATGTGCCAGATGCTGGAAGCCAGACCTGGTATGAGCGTATTGGAGGTCGGTACGGGATCGGGCTATCAGGCCGCCGTACTGTACCGTATGGGGCTTACCGTGTTCAGCGTGGAGCGTCTGCGTCCGCTTTACATGGAGGCCAGAGAGCGTCTGACGTCGCTCGGAATGTACAACGTGCGCACGCTGCTTTCCGACGGAACGCTCGGATGGCCGGAAATGGCCCCCTTTGACCGCATCATTGTTGCCGCGGGTGGGCCGGGCATTCCCGAGGCCCTTGTCGACCAGCTTGCCGATCCCGGTATCATGGTCATTCCGGCCGGCAGACAGAGAGGAACCCAGAGGCTTGTCCGCGTTCATAAGGAAAATGGCCGGGTCAATGTGGAGGACTGCGGTTCCGTGACCTTTGTGGATCTTGTCGGCAAGTGCGGCTGGAGCCAGAAATAGACTTCCCTCTTCTTATCGTTCATTAAGTTCGCCTGTTTTTCCGAAGGGCGGCAAAATATGGATTGACAAAACCGTCCCGGCGATGAAAACCCTATCTGTACCATTCCCTCCGGCCGGAATGCGGAGGGCGGATGCAGACGAGTCGTCTGCTCTGTGAACTTGCCGGATTGACGGAACATCTTTTCGAGGAACGTGTCATGCCTTCCCCTCTGTCGCTTTGGGCGCATATGAAGCGCCTCAACTGGGCCAACCGGATTACGCTGCTGCGCATCGGCGCGGTGCTGCCCATCGTCGTGCTGCTGCATTTTCCCTCCGTTCTGCTGTGCTGGATTGCGGCGATTCTGTTCGTTCTCGCTTCGCTCAGCGATTTTCTCGACGGATATATCGCCCGCCGGGAGGGTATGGTCACCACGTTCGGAAAGTTTCTCGATCCTCTGGCAGACAAGCTGCTCATCTGTTCCGTACTGGTGCAGATGGTGGCGATGGGCTGGGTTCCGGCATGGGTCACCATACTCATCATCATACGCGAACTGGCCGTGACCGGCTTGCGGGCCGTCGCAGCAGATAACGGTGTGGTCATTGCGGCGGACAAATACGGCAAGGTGAAAACCGTACTGCAGATTGTGGCTCTGGTGCCTCTGCTGATTCATTATCCCCTGTGGGGAATTCCCGTGCATGGTATCGGGATTTTTATCCTTTACATCGCTCTGATTCTCACGATAGTATCAGGCGTTAATTATTTTTATCGTTTTTATTGCGACTGGAGTTCTACCCGGGACGATGCGTCCACAAGCGGAACGTCGACGTCCGAGCATCACGGGCAGCTCTCCTGAACGGAAAGGGCAGCTTGCAGGGATTCGGAACATGAGTGGTCGGGATGGATCTTCCCAGCTTTCCTTCTTCTGGCGTTTCACCATTCTTGCGCTTGCGCTGTTTATGAATGTCACTCTGGCGGTTCGTCTGATGTGGGGTGACCAGAGCGTGCGCGAATGGCGCAACCTTAAAGGGTTGCAGAGCGCTCTTTTTGAGGAGCTTACAGGTCTGGACAAACGCATGGCCGAATTGAGCCAGGAAATACGCCTTCTGCAGACCGACCCGGCATATATGGAAAAGGTAATCCGACAGCGCCTCAATTATGTGCGCAGCGATGAAATTCTCTATCTTTTCGATGATGCCGGAGAGGAAGATTCCCCATGGACAGGAGCAGGAACGGATGAATACAGCGAATGACACGTTCCCTGACGCGAAGGGGCAGCATGTTTCCATGCAGTCTTCGACGGAGACGGAGGATGTGAAAGCCTCCATCGAGGAAGCCGTGAGGCGGGAAAAGCTTAACTGGTATCGCGAGGTACTGGACATTGAGCCGGGATCCAAGGTGTTTCTGCCTTTTGCCCGTATGCTCGTCGCGCAGGGACTTTCCGGAGAGGCTGTCAAGATATTGCGGCGCGGGCTGGAGTTTCATCCCGAGTTTATCGAGGCCAGACTTCTGCTCATTGATGTCCTGCATAAAAACGGAAGCCCCGCCGAGTGCGGCGCGGAGGTTGCAAGGCTTGCGGCTCTGTTCAGGGAATATCCCGGATTCTGGGATGCCTGGAGCGAACTGTCCGCAGCGGAAGGGGCCGCCTCGGATCTGTCTGCTTCGCTGGGCCTGCTCGGGGCTTTGCTGCGCGATTCCCGCGTGACGCTTGCGGAAGTCATTTCCGCAGGCTTGCGGGCCATGCAGCGTTCCGGTTCCTGCGGCGAGCCTGGAGATCTTCCCTCCGGACGGGAAAGCGGTTCGCCCCAGACTGTCTCAGGAACGGACGCTTCCTCTTCTGCGGAAACCCGTTCCGAACAGAAAGTGCAAAATACGCAGAATGAAGAGCCGGAAGAGCCTGCTGCTCCCGGCGCCGGAGCTTCCCCGTCTGAAAGGGAAGAACGCTCCGAAACGGAGAATGCTGCCGGAATTTCCAGCGAAGTTTCCGCCGCGGAAGGGCAGAACCCTGCCGGTACTTCGTCCGCAGGAGGGCCGGAGCTTGCCGCTCTGCGCGAGGCGGCTCAGGAGCTTGACGCCTTTCGCAACTCTTCCGCAGAAGTCTCTGAAGCTGGGACGGAAAACTCTTCTGCATCTGAAGAGCAGATACGGGAAAAGCTTCCTTCTGAAGGAAAATGCTCGCTGCGAACCCGTTCCATGGCTGAAATTCTGGCGGAACAGGGTGATTTGCGCGGGGCCATGGATATTTATGAGGAGCTGGCGCAAACGGCTCTGCCTGAAGATCTGCCCGCCATTTATCGTCGTCTTGACAGTCTGCGGGCGGCTGCCGGCGGAGCTTCCGCACATTCCGGAGCCGCAGAGCCTGCGCCGTCTCCTGTCGCACCGCTATCCTCCGCAGGTTCTTCGCATGCCGCCGTATCCTCTTCCCAGAACATGCCGCTTGCCGTGCCGGCCCGGGCCGTGGACGCATCCTCTTCCCGGGGCGTTTTGGATATGCTGGAAAAACTTGCCGTGCGTCTGGAAAACAGAGCCTCTTGAGTCGATGAGCATCCGTTCCGGAAAGGCGTCTGATTTTTCAGGGTAAGAGGCGCGGTGATGTTCGTTGCAAAATGATGTTCGGGAGGATATCTTTCCGGGCTGGATTCGGAGCGGAGTTTCAGACTCCGATTATTGTATCTGATAAACCGTGCCTACGGCTGTGCAGGAGATATCCGTGGATCGTTTTTTTCGACTTGCCCCGAGCTGTGCCGTACTGATTTGCGTTCTGGCTGCGCTGCCCGGTTGCAGCACCTTGAAGGAAACGTCGGTCTGGAAGAAAACCAGCGGCCTGTATTATACTTATGTTAATCGTCCGATTAAGCTCGATTTGACTTCGGCGGAGGCCTTGCCTGAAGGCGAGAGTCGTCTTGCCTCCAGACTTATGTCGCTGGACTGGCAGCTCACCTCGCTTGAGCGGACGATGGAAGCTCTGGGGCCTGTTTCGGATCAGAATACGGCCGACATGCTTTTGCGGCGTTTTCCCTGGCTTTCCAGCGTGGTCATTCTGGATGCGGATGCCAATGTCTTCATGTCCGTACCGTCCATCCAGCTGAAGCAGCTCGATTATACGCCCCTGCTGACCGTTCCGCCGAAAAGCTCGCCTCGTGACCTGCGCGCCTTTGCTCAGGATACGGTTCTCGGGCCGGAAATCATTCTTGCCCGCCCCATTATGCAGGAAGCGGAGACGGTCGGCTTTTTCGCGGCGACGTTTGACTTTCGTTCCCTTCTGCCCTATGCCGACGCAACCGGCGACATAGTGGCCCGTGCCCCCGGAGTGACTTTGTGGTCGGGAGATCGCATGTATGATGAAACTCCGCTGGCCGGAGTGGACTGGGACAATGTGCTGAATGAGCGTTCCTTCGGTCAGGTCGGCGAGGGCGAGGATGCGATGGTCTGGATTGTCCGTTATCTTGGTGGCATGCCGTTGGTCATAGCAGGTTCCGCAAACTGAAGGCAGCGGGCAGAACGCCTATTCGCAGATATCAGATAATGGCTCGTTAGCCGGGCCTGATACGTTTTGTCACGGGAGTTGTTCATGCCAGAGATTACGGTCACCGAGCATCTGCTTTCCACGCAGAAAAGCAGTTCACCCCATGCGACAGGTCAGTTCACTGCCCTGCTGCACGATTTGATTGTTTCTGCAAAAATCATTTCCCGTAATGTGAAGCAGGCCGGTCTGGTGGACATTCTCGGCGGTACAGGCAGGATCAATGTTCAGGGCGAGAACGTACAGAAACTGGATGAGTTTGCAAACAGCGTTCTCATATATCGAATGCGCGCCTGCGGCGCAGTGTGTGCTGTCGGCTCTGAAGAACTGGCCGAATCCCTGATCTTTTCTTCCAGAGGAGAGGAGCAGCCGAGGGGGCCATATATCATTTTCTTTGATCCCCTGGACGGATCTTCGAATATTGACGTAAATGTGAGCATAGGGACGATTTTTTCCATATACCGCCGTGCGGAGGAAAGCTGCGGCGACGTGAGTGAGCAGGAGCTTTTGCGTCCCGGGCTGGAGCAGGTTGCGGCCGGGTATTTCGTCTATGGCCCGTCGACCATGCTGGTGTATTCCACAGGGCAGGGAGTGAACGGATTCACTCTTGATCCGAGCATAGGGGAATTTCTTCTTTCTCATCCCAATATGCACATTCCAGAGACGGGAGCCATTTATTCCGTCAACAGCGCCTACTATCCCCACTGGGATGAGCGCACGCGCGAGGCGGTAGATACCTTTGCCCGCCCCGCGGACAGGGAACCTCACAGCCTGCGGTATGTGGGGTCACTGGTAGCCGATTTTCATCGTACCATGCTGTATGGGGGAATTTTCCTGTATCCGG
This sequence comes from Candidatus Mailhella merdavium, assembly GCA_019119045.1. Classification (GTDB taxonomy): domain Bacteria; phylum Desulfobacterota; class Desulfovibrionia; order Desulfovibrionales; family Desulfovibrionaceae; genus Mailhella; species Mailhella merdavium. Next base: position 44,832 of record DWXS01000063.1, read on the forward strand.
CGGAAGAGCGAAAGCCGAAAGGCAAGCTCCGTCTCATGTATGAAGCCTCGCCTCTGGCTTTTCTGGCAGAGCAGGCGGGCGGGCTTGCTACGGACGGTGCGGATCGCATTCTCGAAAAAAGGCCGCAGGAAATTCATGAGCGGACGCCTCTCTTTATCGGGTCCGCGCGCGATGTGGAAAAAGTCATGGCCATTTACCGGCGGCGCAGCTGAGCTGTAGGGAATCTGTCATGCTTGTACTCGGAGTGGAAAGTTCCTGTGACGAAAGTGCGCTGGCGCTGGTGAACGAAAGCGGCGTGCTTGCGTCCGTCATGGCCACCCAGATTGATGTTCATGCGCTGTTCGGCGGCGTGGTACCGGAACTGGCCTCGCGCGAACATGCGCGCCTGATGCCGCGGCTTCTTGATGAGCTGTGGAGACGGGCCGGCTGGGAACATGATCCGGAGGCCGGTTGGGCCGGGGTGGAGCGTATCGCCGTCACGCGGGGACCGGGGCTGCTGGGCAGTCTGCTCGTGGGGCTGGCCTTTGCCAAGGCTCTGGCTTTTGCCCGGAATATTCCGCTTGTAGGCGTCAACCATCTCAATGCCCATCTTCTCGTGGCCGGCTTGGAACGTCCTCTGGCCTTTCCGGCTCTTGGAGTGCTGGTTTCGGGCGGGCACACGCACCTGTATCGTATGGACAGCCCCACGGAAATGACGGTTCTGGGAAAAACACTGGATGACGCTGCCGGAGAGGCCTGCGACAAGTTCGCCAAAATGGCAGGGCTTCCGTATCCGGGAGGCGCTCTTCTGGACGCGCTGGGGATGCGTGGGGAAGCAGACCCGCAGCTTTTTCCCCGTCCATATACGCATAACGACAATCTTGATTTCAGTTTCAGCGGATTGAAAACGGCGGGCGCCACATGGCTGACCCAGCATCCGGAGGCCCGTTTTCCTTCGGGCGAGGAGCCGGCGAAAGAACGACTCGACTGCGCTTCTCCGCTTTTGTGCGGGGCGGCGGCGTCCTATCTGCTGGCCGTGGCCGAAACTCTGGGGATCAAGGCTCGCCGGGCTCTTTCTTTGTTTCGTCCCCGGTCAATCGTCGTTGCGGGGGGCGTTGCGGCGAACAGCGTTGTCCGCCGTGTGTTCAGAGATCTGGCCGATGAGCAGAGTCTGGATCTGTATATTCCCTCTCCGGCACTGTGTACGGATAATGGCATCATGGTGGCGTGGAACGGCCTGCTGCTGGCCAGATCGGGATACAGACATTCGCTCGAGCTGTCGGCAATTCCCCGAGGGCAGGTCATTCCCTTCGACTGGCAGAGGGAGCCGGCGGCATAGAAAACGAGACGGCCCGGAGGCGTCCGCAGACCTCTTTGTCCGGCGCAGCCTCCTTGACAGCAACATTACCCGAACCTACAATATGCTGATGGTACTGCGCATGTAGACTTTTCGACAGCACACTGTTCGCGCCCGCTCCGATGCAGCCATGATCCGCAGGGGGCGCCATTTCAACTGCACCATAAATTGAGGAGTATTTCCATGTCCGAACAAGTTACTGACGCTACTTTCGACAGCATGGTCATCAAGTCTTCCGAACCTGTTCTGGTTGATTTCTGGGCTCCGTGGTGCGGGCCCTGCCGCGGCCTTGCCCCGGTGATCGATGAAATTGCCCAGGATTATGCGGGGCGCGCTCATGTCTACAAAATGAATGTGGACGACAGCCCCATGACTCCCGGCCGTTTTGGTATCCGTGCCATTCCCACTCTGATTGTGTTCAAGAACGGCGAAGTGGTGGAACAGGTTACCGGAGCTGTGGGCAAAACTAGCATCGCCGCGATGATTGACAAGGCGCTTGCATGAAAAGCGTTGACGCCCTCATCCTTGGCGCCGGCCCTGCCGGTATGTCTGCGGCCCTGTATCTTGTCCGCGGCGGCGTAAGCACCGCAATTGTGGAAAGGGCCGCACCCGGAGGGCAGGTTCTCAGCACTGCGGAAATTGAGAATTATCCGGGGTTCCCCAAGGGGATCAAGGGCTGGGAGCTTGCCGATCTCTTCTCTGCTCACCTTGATGAGTACCCCGTGGAAAGGTTGCGCGGCGAGGTTGTTTCTCTTGGCGTTCCGACAGAGGAAGGGGGCTGGTATGAAGCCCGCTTTGCCGAGGGGCAGGAGCCTGTTCGCGCCAGAAGCGTGGTCGTCTGTACGGGAGCGCATCACCGCGCTCTGGGCGCGCCGGGCGAGGACAAGTTCACGGGGCACGGCGTTTCCTACTGTGCGGTATGTGACGGCAATTTTTATCGCGGGCGCGATGTCGCCGTGGTCGGAGGGGGAAATTCCGCGCTGGAAGAAGCCCTGTATCTGGCTCGCATCGTGAACAAGGTGTATCTGATACATCGACGCGAAGGCTTCCGCGGCAGTAAGGTCTACGCCGATAAGATCGCCGCCATGCCGGACAAGATTGAACTGGTCACCAGCCATGTGGTCGATGAAATCCGTGGTGGAGAAAACGTTGAATCCCTTGCTGTCCGCAATGTCAACAGCGGGGAAACCAGGATTATTCCGGTAGACGGCCTGTTCATTTATGTGGGGATGCAGCCTCTGTCCGGCTTCCTGCCGGCAGAACTGGATATGGATGCTCAGGGCTTTGTCAAAACTGATGCCGAGATGCGCACCAACCTGCCCGGATTGTTTGCAGCCGGCGACATACGGGCAAAACTGTGCCGTCAGGTAAGCAGCGCTGTAGGTGACGGCGCCACTGCCGCTACCGCAGCCTTGTCCTATCTGGAGCGTGTGAATGCCTAAGCTGCCCGTCCTGCCCCTGCTGGCCTGTCTCATGCTGTCCGGTTGCGGGCTCATTGACCAGTATTTCCTGCCCGTATCGGAAGATACGGTGCAGGAAATTTATGAAAACGGCAATGATGCCATGCGGGCAGGAGAGTATGCCAAGGCGGCCGAATCCTATGCCCGGATTAAAGATGATTACCCCTTCAGCCCTTATGCCGTGGAAGCCGAACTTTCTCTTGCGGACGCCTATTTTCTGAATAAGAAATACTGGGAGGCCGCAGACGCCTACGGAGAGTTTGAAACGCTGCATCCGCGGCACAGTGCCATTCCCTATGTGCTGTATCAGCGCGGGATGTCTCTGAAGAACACTTACCGTTCAGTGGATCAGGCTTCCACGGAAGTGGCTGAGGCGCTGGAATATTTTCAGCGTCTGGTTCAGAGTTATCCCGGAACGGAGTACGCGGAAAAGGCTCAGCAGCAGATTGCGGAATGTCGCAGTCTGCTGGCTCAGCGGGAAGTGTATATTGCCGATGTCTTCTGGAGCATGGGGAATTATCAGGCGGCCTGGACGAGATATCGTTATGTCCTTGAGAACTATGGAGATGTAACAGACGTGGCGGAATATGCCCGTAAAAAGGGCGAGAACGCCTATCTCCGCTTCCGGGAAAACAGCGCGGAGGCCGAACGTGAAAAACGTCAGGGCTCCTGGAAAGATTATTTCCGCTGGTTGTAGTTTTGTACGATAATTCAAGCAGGTATGAGGTCGGCCGGGTAGATCCGGTCGGCCTCTTACATTTAAGAAGCTCTTTACAGAAGATCAGGTATTGTATATGTTCGATATCGAATAATCAGGCGTTGTTGTCATATATTTCAGCATGATGAAATTTCGGAGGGTAAGGGTATGACACTGCAAAAAGAACATCCGGCATCTCAGCGTCTGAAGGCTCGTCAGAGTACCTTGAGTCCGCATATGGTTCGGGTGGGGGAAAGAATCTGGCAGGCTGTGAACTGGGATGAGTCCAACGTTGCCATGATCGTGGGCGACGATGGTCTGATTCTTGTCGACGCCGGGATGCGGCCCTCCGTGACGGAAGAGATCAGAGCATCGTTCCGAAACATAAGCCCTCTTCCCATCCGGGCTATTATCTATACGCACGGACACGGGGACCATACGGGCGGTTCTCCTTCTTTTGTAACAGACGGGGAAGATGTACAGGTCTGGGCCCGCTCGAATTTCGGAGCGGAGGCAGTGTTGTTTGAAGCTGCCGGTCTGCTTCCGCAATTTGCCGCCAGGGGCGGAAGGCAGAGCGGCGCAGGGTTGCCGGCGGAACGGCGCAGCGGGACAGGCCTTTCCTCTCTGAGCAGTCAGATGTCTTCGGGAATAACGTTCAACGGCAAGATAGGTTCCGTGCCGCCTACGCATTTCCTGGGCGAGGAGAGCAGGGAGCTGACATTGTGCGGCGTGCGCATGGAACTGCGTGCCGCACCTTCGGAAACGGCGGATGCCCTGTGTGTCTGGCTTCCCGATGACGGGGCCTTGTTCGTGGGGGACGCTTTGTATCGTTCCTTTCCCAATGTTTATCCGGTACGCGGTATGCCCTGCCGGGATGTCCCGACCTGGATTGCGACGCTGGACATGCTGCGCGGCTATAATGCAGAAGCGTTATTGGTTGGACATACGGATCCATGGCTGGGGAGGGACGCCGTTCGACAGGCTCTGACCAACTATCACGATGCGTTAGAGCATGTTTTCCGGGAGACCGTGGCAGGTATGAACAGAGGTCTGGGGCCGGACGAACTCGTCCGGACTGTAAAACTGCCGGAACATTTGGTTTCGCTTGACGAACTGGGAGAATATTACGGCAATGTGGCATGGACGGTGCGTGCGCTGTATGCCGCATACTGGGGCTGGTTTGATGGAAATCCCCGCCTGCTTCTGACGGAATTCGGCCCTTCGGAAGAGGCCGCCCGTATGCTGGAACTGGCCGGAGGAGAAGAAGAACTTTTTCGGAGAGCAGAGTCCGCGCTGCAGAATGGCGATACAGGCTGGGCACTGCGTCTGGTCGATCATCTCCTTGCCTTGCAGCCGGAACACTCTGGATATCGTCGTTTCAAAGCCGACGCGCTGGACGCCATGTCTGACGAAATGTTGACCACCACGGGCCGTAATTATGCGCGCACGGTGGCCATGGAATTACGGAAAGGCGGGGAATAGGCTTGTCCATATCTTCCGGGCAGAGCTGATTTCATGGCTGAATGGAAAGGTTACTCTGCAATTTCGCATCCGCGTTGTGTCCACGGGGGTTGGGGACGGAGAGGAGGCGGGAGAGGAGAGACGGGCGAGTTTTTTTGAATTTCTTTCGAAAAAGAATACCGAAAAAGGGGCAGGAAAACGGACGTCTTTCCTGCCCCTTTTTCGGTATTCTTTTCGGGCTGATGGAGTGAGCGTAGAAGGAAAATTTCATCTATGGGACAGGGAGGTTGCTGCTGTTCCCATCTGCCAAGGCTTTTACGTTCCTTTGTCAGGGACGGGGCAGTTTTCCCTGTGCAGCGAGCGTATAGGCTTCGCGTAACGGGTGATCGGAAGGGAAGCTTTCGCCCCAGAGCAGATACATGAAGCGCAGGTAACGCCCTCGGATGTCCGCCGCCTTTTTGCGACGTTCCACAGCAAGTTGCGGCGGGAGTGCTTCCAGCAGGTTCCGCAACGCCAGTGTTCGATGGGAGGGACGATGATGCGCATTGATTTCATCCCAGGCTGCGCGCACCATACGTTTTCTGCGAGGTTCATCAGACAGAATCTCTCTGATCGCCTTTTCGGCATTGTCCGCAGCGACGCTGGCCATGCTTTCCAGCATGGAACCTTCCAGCGTCGGGGCGTCGGGAACGCATCGTTCAACAAGTCCCGGAATGGCGTAGGTCTGCATATGAACGCCGGGGCGGAACAGCTCTTCCTGCCCGTTTCTGATGCACGGCGTGAGCAGAGCCGTTCCGCAGCCCATGCTCTCAAAAACTCGAAAATTCAAATCGCCCTTTTCACAGATGTTGATGACAAGCCGGGCGCGGGGAAAAAGCGGGCGATAGTTTCCCGTTCTGAACGCTATGGGAATACGCTTGCCCAGCAGTTCGAAAAAACGCTGCCGCAGCGGCGTTGTTTCCGGATTGATGGTTCCGACGAACAGACAGTCCCATTCCTTCGGCAGCTCGGGAAGTTCTTCATCTTCGGGCAGAGAAGGCGCGCAGGGAGGATGCCAGAGTACGCGCTCGGCAGGAAGTCTGCCGCCCCGCGCTCTGGTGAAGAGGGGCAGATGATCGCGCAGACTAACGAGGCAGGCGTCAAAGGCCTGCCCGTAAAAGGGAAGCCAGCTGTGGATGTGGGTATCCACGGCATAAAAAATTGTGGGACAGGGAAAGTCTTCGACGCCGAGCAGATAGGGGGGGAGACTTGAATCTCCGGCAAGGACGGCGTCCGGTTCTCCTCGACAGAGTTTCACGCAGTCAGCCCAGGTGAGAAACGTGCCCGGTCTGATTTCTGCCCGGACAACATTCCATTCCGGCAGAAGTTTCGTCTCGAATCGGCTTGGGCCGCCTATCCAGAATAAGGTTTTCATGACAGGAATATTTCGGGGAAAATATGACGGATGCTCAAGCGAGCTGTGTACAGGAAAGAGAAAAAAGCCGCCGTCCCGGCGGAGCGGCGGCCTGTAATGTAATTAAAGACGGGAAATGACCTGATCTCCCATTTCGCGGGTGGAGAGAAGGGTTTTACCTTCTTCCATGATGTCCCCGGTGCGGAATCCGACCTGAAGCGTCTTGTGAACTGCGCTTTCAATGGCGTCCGCTTCTGCGCCCAGATCGAAGGCATGGCGCAGCATCATCGCGACGGACAGAATGGTTGCCAGAGGGTTGGCCTTGCCCTGTCCGGCAATATCCGGCGCGGAGCCGTGAATGGGTTCAAAGAGTCCGAGCTGGCTGGAACCCAGAGAGGCAGAAGGCAGCATGCCGATGGAACCGGTAATTACGCTGGCTTCGTCGGAAAGAATATCTCCGAACAGGTTGCCCGTAACGATGACGTCAAACTGCGAGGGATCGCGCACCAGCTGCATGGCGGCGTTATCCACATAGAGGTGGCTGAGTTCCACGTCGGGATAAAGCCTGCCCACCTCGATGACCACTTCGCGCCATACCCGGGACACGTCAAGCACGTTGGCCTTATCCACGGAACAGACCTTTTTGCGGCGTTTGCGTGCGGCCTGGAAGGCAACATGAGCGATGCGGGCAATTTCGTCCTCATTGTAGATCATGGTATTCCAGCCGGTGCGCTTGCCGTCGCGAACTTCCGTTCCGGCAGGCTTGCCGAAATAAATACCACCGGTCAGCTCGCGTACGACTATGAGATCCAGTCCGTTGCCCACGATATCGGGGCGCAGCAGACAGGCTCCGGCCAGTTCGGGAAAGAGCGTGGCCGGACGCAGATTGGCAAAGAGGCCGAGAGCCTTGCGTATCCCGAGCAGACCTTTTTCCGGCCGGATGGCGGGGTCCAGCGAATCCCACTTCGGGCCGCCCACGGCGCCGAGCAGAACCGCATCGGCTTTTTTGCAGGCTTCAATCGTGCTGTCGGGCAGAGGTACTCCCGTGGCGTCAATGGCGGAACCGCCGATGAGTGCGTTTTCCGTGCTGAATTCATGACCGAATTTTTTTGCCGCAGCGTCCAGAACGCGCAGCGCTTCTGCCACGATTTCCGGCCCGATACCGTCGCCGGGCATCACGCAGATATGTTTTTTCATGGGAAAAACCTTGTCGTATGTTTTATGGGAGAGGAAGGAGTCCTCCCCAAATGTTATTCGCCCTTAAGACGTTCCTTCACATAAGGAACGAGTCCGCCCTTATTCAGAATTTCCGCCATGGAAGGGGGCAGGGGAGGGAAGGGGATATGTTCGCCGGTGGTGAGATCGTGGATGACTCCGGCGGCTGCGTCGATGTCCAGCTCATCGCCGTCATGGATTTTGTCCACATCGTCGCCCACTTCAAGCAGAAGCAGCCCCATATTGAAACTGTTGCGATAGAAGATGCGGGCGAAGCTGTGAGCAATAACCACGGGCATACCTGCGCCGAGAATGGCCACAGGGGCATGTTCGCGGGAGGAGCCGCAGCCGAAGTTGCGACCGGCAACCATGATGTCGCCTTTGGAAACACGCTTTACCCAGCCCGGTTCGAGGCCTTCCATGCAGTTTTCACCCAGTTTGACGGCATCGGTGGTGACCAGAAAACGTGCGGGTATGATCGCGTCCGTATCGATATGATCCCCGACTTTGTGCGCCTTGCCCTTGAAGTTCATGGGAAAATCCTTTGCTGAATGTGGGAGCGGATAGGCGTCCGGGGATATCCGGACGCGCAAGTTTTTTATTTTATGCAAAACAGTCCACCCCCGCAAGCAACATGTCGAGTGGAAAAATGCGGAGGGAATAAACACATCTCCTCGCAGGAAGACGTAAAGCCTCGTCCTTTACGTCTTCTCGCGAGGAGATGAATCGTCGCAGTCTGCCGGAGGCTATGTTCAGCTTTGCCCTCGCTTCACCTTTCGATTAGCAGTATTTTGTAAAAATATCCTATGATTATTATATGTTAAGCTCTGAAAGTTCTGCCTGCTAAAGGCGGATACGGCTCAACATCATACGGCGTTGCGACAGCCCCATGAGGAAGTTGCGTCGTGCTTCCAGTTGAGGTTCATAGGCACGGAAGAGATCGTTTCCCTTCAGAAGTGCGGATGCGTCCTCCCAGGAACAAAGGTGTTGCCGGAGAAGAGGAAGGTTGTCGGGGGCAAGCTCCGGGGTAGAGCTGTATTCCAGATAGTTCCGATCCACGGTATTCATACCGCCGCCCATACCTGCCGCGCGGAAGCCCTCATCCAGCAACAGAAGCCCCCAGATTTTTTTACTTTCCTCTGTTCCCATGTTCTCTCCCACTCCCCAAATTTGCTTTTTTGCTTCCATTAAATCTTCCTTACTATATTCCATTGTTACCCTCCATAACT
>DWXS01000064.1 GCA_019119045.1 Candidatus Mailhella merdavium
ATTGATTGTTAGGGTTTTACGCTTTGTTTCCAAAGTAACCTCCGATATCAGTCTTGACTGATTAGCTGCTAACTGTCAACCATTTTTGCACGAGAAATGAGAATGAAAGCTGTTTGTTGACACCTGCCCGCCTGCGGGCTATTTGAAAAAAATGGAATATTTCTTTGACATCGCCACCCCGGAAGAGATTGCGAGGCAGTTTCCTACCTCGGCAAAAATCCCCAGCTTCCTTGAACACGACCGTCAGCTTCTGAAAGAAAATCCGGACGACAATCTGACGGAACTGGTTTATCTGTATTGGGGGAGAGGGGAGAAGAAGAAAGCGGAACAGCTCCGGCAGCAGATTAAAAATGAAGAACAAAAGCTGAGCGTCGGTCTTAGTTTATATGAGTTCCGCGAAAGCTAATATATTTTCGAAGTCTGCCTTTTTAATATTGTCCAAAACATACGCAACACGGACAAATTCCACTCCCGACATCTCCGCGAGCAACTCTTTCAGTTCTCCGTCGTAATCCGCAGTGGATACCGTCGCCATGATGCGCAGCATCTCCTGTAACAGGTCTTCTTCCTTTATATTCAACACTTCCAGAAAGCGATCAAAATTCTTTATCCAGTTGCCATAGCCGTAACCCTTTTTCAGGACTTCCTCCTGATGCGCGGCCTTGCCGCCCAGAGCCTCCAGCAGGCGGGGATAGGTGCGCCTTGCCGTCCACTGGGTGACAATTTCCATAATGCGGCGCAGCGGCGATTTTTTATCCCCGATATCACCGGGCTTCTGCCTGTTGTGGATCAGCTCGTGCCACAGGGATTCAATAGCGTATTCCTCATGGAACGAGAGGGTCTTTCCTTTTGCCAGATTGTTCCATGCGTTTTTAAGCTCACGCAACGCATCGAAATTGTCAGCAAAGGTTCTGGAGTTGAGCCACAGCGTTCCCTGTCCGTCGGTAGCCATGAAATAGTCTTTGCCGCTTTCTGTTACCACCTTTCGGATTTTGCCCTTGCCCGCAAATCCGGCGCAGCGCTGTTTGATGGCCTCCCCAAGCTCCGCATACGTTGTGACCGGCGCGGGACGCTTTGAAGCCGGGCCGCGCTGTTCCTCATAGCTCTTTTTGTTCAGGTCCGGGTACTTTTTGAGGTCCAGACCGTCCAGCCAGTCCATGCCAGGATTGTTTTTGAAGCCCTTGTCCGCGCCGGGAAAATTCACGGGATACTCATATCCAGTTTTCGGGTCCGTCCATACGCCGGGTTTGGGCATTTCTTTCTGTACGGTCAGTCCCTGCTTTTCCACTTGCCTGGAAGAAAGCGTCACCACATGACAATGACAACGGAAGCCGTTGGGCGGGTAGTTCGTTTTCCAGAACTCGTGATCCACGGGATAGACAAGCAGGTGCAGAATGGCATGGCTTGGCCGAGTGCGAACCATGCGCGCCACATATTGCAGATAGGGGCGGGACGCCTTGACCGCCTGAATCTTTTTCCAGCGTCCGGCGGCATACGCCGCCTGCATGTTTGTCCGGAAAATGAGTTCCACGCGCCGTTCGTGCCATCCCTGCGCCTGAATGGCCGCCGCAATGCGATCTCTGAATGCCTCCAGCGTCTCCCCGTTTTCAAGCGCGGCCTGGATGCCGTCGCTCACCAGTCGCACCAGATCGCGCCGGGCCAGGCCGGAGACGTAGAACGCACGCTGTCTCGCTCCTTCGCCGAGAGCCTTCGCCTCTTCATCCGTGAGTTTCGCCCGCCACTGCCAGAACTCAATGGCTGCGTCGGGTGAGACGCCTTCCGCTATGATTTCCGGTTCTGGAAGGTCAAAATCCCGCTTCTTTTCAGGCATCTTCGTCCGCCTCCGCCTGAACCGAAGCCGCTCCGTGTCCGGCAGCCGCCGTCATGGCCCCCGCCAGAAAACTTTCCAGCGCGTCCGGCTGCATGGACGGGGCCAGCAGTTCCGCCAGAGCTTCTTCCAGTTCGTCAAAGCTCTTCGCTTCTCTGACGGCGTTCTCAACTTCCGTGACAAATTCCCGGCTGGACTTGAGCGCGTCGGGAAGCATCTTTTTGATGGCCGCGTCAAGGTTTTTCTGAGCCTTGTCGGCCAGCGTCTCCCTGTCCGCCGGGGCCGAAAAATCCGCGTTTCCCTCCATCGGCGGCATGGCTTCATCCTCAAGCGTGAACTCCTCCGGCTTGAGGCCAAAACGACCGGTGAAGTATTCCCGCGTGAACTTCGCGCCCATTTCCCGGATTTTCTTGCCAAGGTCAGCCTGCACATTCAAATCTTCGGGTTCGTCATACTCTGCCAGCGGCGCAAAAACGCCAGGCCCGGCGTTGACCTGGGCATACAGCCAGGCGATCTCATTCCAGGCGTCCGTGACCATGGCCTTGTCGGCATCGGCCAGATCGTCGGCTACGTCCGCGTGCGTCTGTGCCGCCGCCTGCGAGTTTTTGCCTTCCATTTCCACGGTCAGCGTCTGCCCCATGAGAACCTTGCTGATGGCCCTGTCCTGCCGGGCAAGAAACGACTCGTGCAAGGCCCCCTGCGTCTGCCCGGCACCTTCCAGCTTGACGTTTGCGCCGTAGGGGATGACGGCCACGGCATCCTGCACCATGCGCGAAAGCCCCCGCGCCATATCCTGTTTTTCCAGCGCCGTGGCCTTGGCCGGAGCTTCCCCGACGACCCAGGGCATCCCGTGACGCTCCACGAAGCGCGCATAGAACGACAAGCCGCCGCGCTTGAAGCTCACCGGCCACAGGCAGCGCGAAAGCAGCCGCAAGCCATAGGGATTGTCATAGGTGGCATGATGGGTGACGAAAACGAACTTCCCGGCGGGCAAAGGGCGCGGGTCCGCGCAGAACAGGCCGTATTCCCCCACAAACACGGGATTGTTGCGGCTGTCGAACCGGAACCAGTGATAGGGCTTCGCCACAATGTCCACGACATGCCACCAGTCCCCGTCAAAACGCCAGACAAGTTCCAGAGGCGTGAATCCGAAAAAGGGGGCGTCCAGCATCCCGGTAATGACTGTGCGCAGGTTGGCGCGCTCAAGGTCCCGCATGAAACGCCGGTGCAGTTCCTCCGCTTCCGGCGTGGGCGTTTCGCCCTCCGGCGCGCCTGCCCGGATGGAAAAATGCGGGCAGTTCAGCACGCGGTTTTTCCGGGAAAGCATGGCCGTCGTCACCTGGTCATCGGCGGAAAGCTCCCGCAATATGACCGCATCGTCCCCGCGCTTGCGCAGCACGGGGTCCGGGTCCGGCAGGGTATTCAGCCAGCCGTCCAGTTCTCCGAAAAACACGCCCGCGCTCTGGCGCGTCGCCAGCTCCGTGGAAAGTTCCGCGCCGCTGAACGGCTGAAACGTGCCGTCCGGCATAAAAAGCCCGTCCGCCATATAAAAAAGACCTCCGTTTTCCTGTCATGGTGACAGAAAAACGGAGGCCATGCCCGGAAAGGGCGCGAGGTATGCGAAGGAATTTCTGGTGAGCTTCAGGCGGTTCTGGCCAGCTCGTTCAAACGTCGCAGCATGTCTTCAAGGTCCTGTGTTCAGTAGGACAGTCCCACTCGCCTTACTTGTCCAAAAAATAGTTTTTGAATAAACTACAAAAAAATATTTTACATGAGAGGTAATACCATGATCTTTATAAGTCATACTGCTGCTGACAAAGATGCCATCGCGCCAATTGCACACACTTTAGCTAAAGTGTACGGAATGGAAAACGTTTTTTATGATGAGTGGTCTATACGACCTGGAGACAGTATTATTGAAAAGATGGATAGCGGTCTTAAAGAGTGTGAATTTTTCTTTTTCTTTGTTTCCAAACAAAGCCTAAAAAGTAAAATGGTTGAACTTGAATGGAGAAATATATTAATGAAAAGAGCAAATAAAGAAATTAAATTTATTCCAGTAAAAATAGATGATTGCGAAATGCCTACAATTTTAAGTGAAACATTATATATTGATTGCAAAAAATACGACTTAGAAACAATAAAAAGACAAATAATAGATATTATAAATGGAAAAATGGAAGAACCTAAACAGATAAAAAATTTTGAAAATATAGAAGCAATCATTCAATACGAGACGGATAGATCCGTTATCATAGAATTTACAGCAAAAGTTTATCTTGAACCAATATCGCAATATTGTATTTATGTTAATAATTTATATGCGTTAGAGGTGAATCATAACGAATCTTCAATGCTCAGAGGGCAAGATACAAACAAGACTTATAATGGAAAATTTGTAGATGTCCTATATTTCAAAACTCCTAGAGCAACAGCAGTCAACTTTCCTTTAAAGATTAAACTGACACGGAGAGGTGATGAAAAAATAGAAATTGCTGCATGTGGACATGCAATATCTGAAAATGAATATCGTACTATCCCATGTAAGATTAAAAATAACACTAATGCATAATATTCCATTCACCAGCCCTTCAAATCCATTCCTTTTAGCGGCACACCCACATACTCCCACGGCTCCGCGCTTCCCAGTTCTTTGCGCGCGTCCAGCATCATGGCGCAGGCTATGGCGGCGTCGCCATGCCTGCTACAAGGGTGCCCCCCTGCGCCGGTCTTGTCTTTGGTGCGTTGCTCCGGCACGCGGGCCACGCCTTTCACCACGCGAAGGCTGCGAAAATCCGAAAGTATGCCCGCGTCCTTGGGCAGAATCAACGTCTTGTCTTCTATCCCGGCCTTGAGGAGCGGCATGGTTTCCCGATACCAGCCTTCGGAAATCATTACCTCCCGTACCTGCGCCGGGCCGTATTCCTGACGGGCAGCTTCCGCCAGTGCCGAACCGTTCCCCCGTGCGTCCAGAGATACGCCGGAAAAGCGCGGCAGCCCGTCCAGAACGGCAAAAAGAATCTGCTGCTGCGTTCGGTGCGGGCAGTTGCGCAGTTCCAGCACAAAGGGCGGCACAAGGCGCAAATCCTTTTCTTCCGTGGCGGGCCAGAATACGGAGAGGTCGCCGCTGCGGCCAAAGTCCACGCCGCAGAAATGTGCCCGGTCTTTCGGCAGGCCGGACAGAAGAGGTTCAAGCTGTTCCGCTATCCAGCCTTTTGTATATGTTTCCGCCACGGGCAGGGGCCAATCCACAAAATCGTCCGCCGGGGGCGTCCAGGTCAACACGGGAACTGTCTCCATGCAGGCTTCAATCATGCTGGTGGTCAGATAGGCTCCGGAAGACTGCCGGGGAATACAGAAAAGCTCTTCGTCCGCTCCGTCCCCATAGGTCTTAATGAGGTCGGCTCGCCATGCCTCTTCCGCCTCCGGCGTCCAGTCCCGCCTCGTCACCCGACAGATACGCCGGTACAGTCCGGCGAAAAGCGCGTCGTCCAGCGTGATGCGGTGCAAGCTGTAGGGCAGGTTCCCGGCCCGCACGTCTTGAACAAGCTGGTTGAACGCATTGTCCGCCCCGTTATGCGTGGAGATGACGATGACCTGCCCGCCCCACATAAGCAGAGCCAGCGCCGCCTTCAAGAGTTCCGGCAGGTCTTCCACAAAGGCCGCTTCGTCTATGATGACGCGCCCCTGTTTGCCGCGCAGGTTGGAAGGACGATTCGACAAGGCAAGAATCTTATGTCCGCTGGCAAAGTCGATGCGAAACGCCTTGATTTCACGCTCGTCCCCGTCTCTAAAAATATCTTCGTTCACCTTCCCTGCCACGATTTGCAGCTTTTTCGCCCATTCCGCGCAGGTGTCGATATACTCCCGCGTCATGTCCTGATTGAACGAAATATACAGCACGTCCATGCCGTCCCGCCCGGAGGTGGAGGCTTTCAGCACGTCATCCAGCGCCTGCGCCCAGGTCAAACCGATGCGGCGGGATTTTTCCACCACCTTGACCGGCGATTTGTCCCCCAGCCATGCCTTCTGATACGGCAACAACACGTCGCCCAGTTCCATACGCGCCCCTTAATTCGTACCGAGGATCTCCCGGATGGCCTGTGCATTTTCCGGCGACAGCGCCTTGTCGCGGCTTTCTTCCTTTTCCTTCGGCAGTCCGGCCTCAAGTTCAGCCACCAGGTCAAGACAGCGTTTCACGTCCTGCACCGTAGCTGTCGAAATTTTATCCGGGTCGGCAAGGGCTAGCCCCAGCTTGCGTTCCACAGCCTCCCGCAGCGCCGCAACAGCATCCGCCCGCGTGGCTATCCTGCGCCGCACGGGAGCCGATGCGTCGGGTATCTTCCCTGCGGCGGCCAGTTCCTGCCTCTTGAGCGCCAAGGATTCCAGACTGGACACTGCAAAGGCCATGGGGGCCGCCTCTTTGGCGTCGGCTGCTGCCAGAAGCTGCTCCAGCGCCTTCTGGCGGCCCTTGATGATGTTCACGCGAATTTCACTTTCCGCCCGTGCAATCTCCTCACGGCGGCGCGCCCAGCCGTACTTTTGCCCCCATGCCTTGAGCGTGGTTGCGGAAACGCCCGTGGCCTCCGCCACGGCGGCGTAACTCAGCCGATCCACGCAGTAGAGTTCCTGCGCCCGCCACAGCGTATCCGTGGGGTGTTCCCTGCCCATGATATGCTCCTCAAAGCCCCAGTTCCCGTTCCAGAACCTCAATTTTGCGTTTCACGCCGCGCAGTTCCTGCACACGCTCATTCAGCTTGATAGCCAGCATCATGATATATTCCCCGTCTATGTCTTCCAGATTTCCGGCAAGCGGCAGGGCGGCACGGATGGAATCGGAATGGCTGGTGATTTCCGCCTCTATGATTCTGCGTCTGGTTCGCAATTCTTCCCTGTGTCCCATTTCTTCCAGTCTGCTCATGCCCTGTTCCTCGTTTCAATGACGACAGTAAGGCGCTCCATCACTCTGGTATTGTTCACCACCAGTGTTTGCAAAATGTCGTTCATTTTTTCGTAGTTTTTCACCAGCGTGACATTCTTTCGGTAAAATTCCGCTGTTTCGTCATGCTTTTCGCTCATTTCCCGCAGGATGGCCTCGTGCTTTTCGCTGACGGCGCGCAGGACTTCCTGCGTGTCCTTGCGGTACGCTTCCAGCAGCATTTCAGTCCGCTTGCCGTGCCGGTGATCCAGAATGAACACCACAGCAATAACCAGCGCCGGGATAGCCGCCAGCATCAGGATGATACCGGGCAGGCCCAGCGCGAACAGCGATTCTATAAGAGGCAGGACCTCGCTTATGAAAGCGTTCATTTCAGTTCCCATGATTCCCCCGTGCCTGCTCACAGCTCAGCGCTGCGTTCAGGCCGTCTATGTAGGCCCGGATTCTGTCGTCTCTTTCCAGCAGGCGGGAAAGATTCTCCGGGCTGTCCAGCGGCTCCGCCGCGTCCAGTTCCGGCAGCTCCGGAACGGACGGGGCCGGACAGTCAGGCAAATTGAGAATGAGCGGTGCGGCCTGTTTCAGGCCGCAACCGCAGCAGCTACAAAGAACGATTAAGGCGCTCAACAGCGCGACGGCGCGTTGCATCGTCCACCACCTTGTCCTTTTCTTCGGCGGTCCGGGCGCGCGGACTGGCCTGCTTTACGATGGCCGCGCGCTCCGCCGCGTCCCGCGTGGCTTTCGTCTCCCGTTCAAGACACAGACGGGTATTTTCCGCCTGCGCTTCCGCATTCTCCCGGTATGCTTCCGCCGCTGTTTTCCAGCGTTCGCATTCCCGCACAGTCACGGCATGGGCGGCGCGTTCCGCGTCAAGTTCGCTGTTCACCCAGGCAAGGCGTCCCAGCAATCCCGAAAACAGCAGGGCCGCCACCAGAAGCCACAGAGCCGTTTTCATGGCCGTGCCCCGTCCTCGATCCCCGGCCCCCAGCCCGCCTTGACATAGGCGTACTGGCGTTCCTTGAGGATGCGGCGCGGATACTGGCGGTTCTCGGCAAAGGCCGCCCGACCGCGCCCGGCGTTCACAGTCTCCACGGCATGGAACCACACCCGGTCGTCCAGCCCCTGGCTACGAGCCTTGCGTTTGTCGCGTTGCACCCAGCCCAGGCCGCCGTTGTAGGCGCTCAAAGTGAATGCCATACGCTCAAAGTCGTCGCGTCCGGCAACGCGATCCCACAGCCACTTGTCGTAGACACACAGTGCCCGCAGGCTCCAGCCGGGATTGAACGGCGCGGGCCTGCCCGTCTCCGGGGCGACTTCAGGAAGCCACTTCGCCGTGGACGGCATGAACTGCGCCAGTCCCTGCGCGCCAACAGGGGAGCGAGCCTCACTGTTCCAGCCTGATTCCGTGTGAACCTGCGCCGCGAAGACGGACACCGGAGCATCCAGTCCCCAGGTGGCGTGGGCGGCGCGTGTAAGCGTCGCCCGGTACTGTTGCGCCGCGCGGGGGATCGTCACGTCCGAAGCGTGGGCCAGGTTGGCAAACAGCAGAAGCGCCAGCAGCCAGCCCGCGCCCAAAAGAAACCCCACGCTCAGAATCGCCAGAGCATTGCAGGTCCACTTCGTCAGCAGGCGGGCATATCGTTTGAGCCGATCCCGCATATCTACAGCCCCAGCGCCACGGCCAGCACAAAAGCCGCGATGATGCAGGCCCGGCGGAGCATGGCCGCGCAGAACGGACGCATATAGCCGGTGGCAACGGGAAAGTCCGGCTGGCCGTCTTCTCCCGCCGCTTCAGGGTCTTCCCGCCAGTCCCTGTCCAGATAGGAGGACGGCAGCGCATACGGGAACGCCAGAAAGTCAAACACCATGCCCGCAATGGCCGCCACCATGACCAGCGCCAGCTTGTAGGCCACAACAGGTCCCTGATAGGGGGAGAAGAACAGCAGAGCCGCCAGAAGCGCGATGCCGCACAGCAGGAACAGCCCCAGCAGATAACGGGGATTGCAGAGAAACTTCTTCATGAATGCGCGTTCCTTTCCGCGTCTGGTTCCGGGTGTCCCCGCCGGACAGGTATCCGGCGGGGAAGGGAGGCGACAGGCCGGACGCGAATCAGCCCGTCACGGCTATCCTGCCATGACGGGCTGATTCATGCCCGGAAAGGGCGCGTTCCATGCGAACAAATTTCAGAGCGTCACTCGTCGAAATCCCTGCGCAGTTCCTTCACCTCCGCCGCCCGGACACGGACGGGGTTGTCCTTCAGCTTCACCAGCTTGCCCTCAGCGATGTAGTCATATATCTGCCGTTCCGAGACGTTCAGACAGTAGGCCGCCTGCCGGACGTTCAGAATGTCGTGCCGGGCCAGCATTTCAAGAGGCGTCAGCGTGTACGGCGGGTCCTGCGGAACCACGGAATATCGGATGGGCAAAGGCAGCGGAAAACCCGCCGGTCGTTTCAGTGTGCAGTGATCCGCGCAGCCGATGCAGCAGAAAACGTCATCCCGCACGAACCAGAACGGCTTGCGGCGGCTGCCGCGCAAAACGTGCGTACAGCCGAGCTTTTCATACACACTCCGGTCCGGTTCGGCATCGTAGGGCCGCCAGCCTTCCTTCGTCAGCGTCACTATCTCCTTTATCCGTGTTCTCATTCTCATTTCTCCTGAGCGATGCTGTCGCCATCCGTAGCTTCCTTCGCCGCAACGGCTGCCGCAAACAGCCTGCTAAACAGCTCCTTTCCTTCCCGTTCCGTCTGGTCCCGGCAGGCCATGCACTCCCGCCGGTCAAGGCGGCGGCAGTGCTTGCACCGGATTTTCTGCAAGGTTTCCGCCACGGCTTCCCGTGTCACGCCCGGCGCGGGAGCTTCCGGTTTTTCTCCGGCTCCGGTCAGCGCGGCCCGTATCCGGGCCGCCTGAAAACTCCATTTGCCCGGATACCTCCCGGAAAGAACAAGGTACACCGTAGCCCGTTTCAGTTCGGGATGCGCACGGCAAAAGGCGTAAATCGACGTGTAACGCTCAAGAACCTGCGCCCGGAGGGTATCAGCCTCACTCACCGGCCCCGCCTTCGGCCTTCCGTTTTTTCTCGAAAGCCTTTTCCCTGCGCTGCAGGTCGGAAAGCAGCGTGGAAATCTGTTCCCCGTTCTTGAGCCAGACGAAACAGTGACAGCCGAACGCCCGTTTGACCCGCGTGTCCAGGCTGGTCATGGAATAGCCAAGCTTTCGCCATATCGCCAGAATCTGCCGCTTTTCGGCGGCATACGGCATGGAATCCGTGATTTCTATCCAGTCCGGGCGGCTGAGAGCCGTTACCCGGCTGTTCCGGCTTTTGGCGGGCGCGGTATAGGTCACGCCGTACTGTGCCGCGAAAAGCTGCACCAGTCGGGAAAGCTGATGGATATTCATGTCCCTGCGGCTGGATACGCCGAACTCCGAACGCAGCAGAGCCCGAAAGGCTTCCTCATCCATGTGCGGAAGCTGCTTGCGGGCAATCTCAATCTTGCGATACAATCCAAGGCGCATTTTCTGATTATCCACGGCGACGCTCCTTGTGTACGGTCACATCTTCAACCGGCACGAACACGCGCTTTCCTCCCAGCGACACGTTGACCACCCAGCGGCCCGTGTAGTCCAGAATCGGCTCCGTGTTCGTCCAGGTGCCTTCATAAAAGCCGTCCGCGCGCCGCACGGACACGCGGGAGTTGCAGGGAATGTCAGGGGCCGGGGCGGGCGTTTCCAGCCCGCACAGGGCAAGCTCCGCCGCCAGACGGGCTATCCCGTCCCGGTCGAAGAAACGCGGCGCGCCGTCTTCCGTATCCAGCCAGCGCCGGGCCAGACGCACGCGGTAAAAGCCTTCCGGGCCGCCGTGCAACGGAGCCGGGGAAAGCTCCAGCTTCGCGCGCTCTTCCCCGTTGCGCACGCTGATGGACGCGCAGAATTTCCGGTTGTCCTTCCGCATGGCCTCACCTCATGGCGGTATGCTTCACGCGGTCCGTCACCTCAGCCCGCTTCGCGTTGTTGAAGCGGTCCACCGTGCCCACCAGATAGCCCGTGATGCGCCTGATACGCTCGAACTTTACGCCTTCGCCTATGTAAATTTTTCCATCCCGCTCCATGTGCGGGAGTTTCGGGATTACTTCTGTCATTGTTTCATCTCTTGGCTGCTCATCAGGTCCGGCGCGCCGCCGTCGGACGACGGCCCCACACGGGGCCGTTTCGCTACTTGCTGAACCTGTTTGCCAGCCCCATGTTGGCGCTGGCCCGGAGCATGACGGCCTGCTCCATATCTATTCCCGCCGCCTGCATCTGTTGCACGGCCTCAATGTCAAGCTGCGTCCGGAACCGCGACAACTCCCTGATGCGCGGGCCGAGCAGCTCCGCCAGCCTGTCGAGATTTCCGGCAACTTCCTGTCTTGCCTGAACGTATTCTTCTTCGCTGCCCAGAAGAATTTCCACTATCGCTTCTTTGAAATTCATGTTGCTACCCCTTGTTTCTACGGTTCCAGTATTGCCGGGCCTTCGCCATGGACGTGAACATCATTGTTCTTGTAAAGTCGCATTCCGGGCAGCGCAGCCCTACCAGCGGTCCGAACAGGCTTACATGCAACACCGGTTCACCGCCGCACTGTTTGCATTTCCTGTTTTTCCCGAAGCGTTTCTTCATGTGTCCTCCTTTCAGAACAACGAAAGTTGCTCCATTTTTTGCCCTGTTTTTGTGTCAGTTTTGACACGCGCGGCGTGTGCCTTTTCCGGCGTTGGCGGCGTTTTCGGCCCGGCAAAGTGACCTTCCAGCCATGCCCGCGCCTCTTCCTTGTCCACGGGGCGGATACTTCCGCCCCAGACCAGACTCCGGCGTGTTTCCCATGCCTCGCGTACTTCCAAAGCAAGGTGATTGCCCCACAGCACGATCCCATCCAGATTGAAAAACATGAGGTTCAGGGCCGTCATGCGCGTGCAGTTCAGGTCTATGTCCTGACCTACGAATATCGCCCGCCCGTTCTGCTCGAACGTCTGTTCCTTCGCTGCCGCTATCAGGCAGGCTCCCGCGCCGCAGGCGGGATCAAGAACCTTGAAGCGGCCCGTTTCCGGCGGCGTTATGTGCGTTATCGTGGCCATAAGCCGCGCCACGGTGGACGGGGTGAAATACTGCCCCGTGTAATGGTTCGCCGCGTATTCCTCATACAGCGGGCCAAGTGCTTCCTCATTTGTTGCCCGCATGTAGTCCAGAAGGCAGGCCGTGGCACTGGCGAAATGATCCGCTTCCCGCTGGCCCATGGGGGCCGTGTTGCGGTAGCCGCCCATGATTTCCAGATAGGGCGGGTCGTCTTGCTGAAAGGCATAAAACATCAGGCCCACCCAATCCTCAAAAACGCGATACCCGTGATAACCCATGCCGATAATGGCCTCTAATTCCTTTCGTACCGGGTTCAATCCCGGAATGGCTCGCTGATTGCTTTTCTTGCTCATTGGCTGCTCATCAGGCCCTGCGCACCACCGCCGGGCGACCGCGCCGCCCCTGGAAGTGGGCGGGCGGTTTCGCTTTTATGGCTTCATTGCCTCTTTCAAATCCTTGCAGGCGGCGAACATCACCGCCTTGTGCGCCGGAATATCCAGCGTCTCCCCTGTTCGCGGATTGCGCCCCTTGCGGGCGGCTACATCCCTGCTCTTGAGCTTTCCGAGGCCGGGCAGCGGGACTTCCCCTCCGCCCAGCAGTTCGGCGGCGGCCACCTCTCCCAAGGTTTCCAACGTCACCCTCACCATGAGGGCGGAAATTTCATATCCGGGATAAATGGAGCCCAAAGATTGCGTTATGCTCCTGACAAGTTCCTGTTTGGTCATGTTCTCCTCCTTAGTACCTGATGAGATGGCGTGTTGCCTTCTCTACTTGTTCCTTCGGGTATCCACTTTTCAGCAGGATGCTCCGCGCCTCTTCCGCAATTCCGGATTCCACCGCCTTGCGCTCATACGCCGTCGCTTCCTCCCAGTCCTTGCGCGAGGCAAGTTCCGGCATGTCGCAGGGCTTGGCACTTGCCCGGTAAAGCAGCAGTTCCGCAAAGCGTTCGCCTAGTTTTTTCCGCTCCGGTTTCGACAGCCTGCATGTCATGCCCCTTTCTCCCAAGTCGTGCCCTGAGGAACATTTTCCTTGCTGATTTCAATGAAAAACGTGTCCGACTGCTGGCGTTTCAGGCCCACTAGTTCCAAGCGTTCGTCCGGCCAGCCCAGCGCTGCGTCCTTGTTGATTTCTTCCTTGATGCGGATGCCGTCCGAAAGGTTGTACTGGTGCAGCTTTTCCAGCGTCATTTCCGCTGTGACGCCCCGTATCTGGACGATTTTCGTACTGGCCCGGAAGCCTATCACCCCAAACCCCATGTCCAGACTCTTGCTTTTTGCGAAAAGCTCTTGCCGATTCAGCCTTGCAAAGACAGCCACAGCGTCCGCCAGTTCCTTACGCCGCGCCTGTAACGGCCCGGAAAGTTGACCGGCTTTGGCCTTCGCCCTGTCCACGGTTTCCCACATTTCGTTTTCAATGGCGGAGAGCTTGCGATCCAGTGCCGCCATCTCCGCCAGTGCCCCTTCACATTGCGCCCGGTTCTCCACCACATGTGGGTCAGGCTTGATGCGTGCCATTACATCACCTCCCGGATAGCCCTTGCCGGGAACACTCCCGATACCCTGATGCCCCGTGCGACCAGCCGCAGTTCCATAGGGGGTACGGCGATTTCCGCCTCTTCCGTGGTCCAGTCCACACTCACCACATGGAGGTTGTTTTCCAGAGCCTCCGCCTGTTCGGCGGCGGCCTTCAGATTGTCGCGGCAACCGCGCACAAGGGCGGCCTGTTCTTCATCCTTCACGTTCCCCTGTACTTCTCCAAGAGCGGCCAGAATGGATAAAAGATTTTCTTTCAGCATGTTGCATTCTCCTCTGTATTGTCGTTCTCATTTTCCGTGCGGTTTCTGTCGAACCGTGCCAGCAGTACCTTGCAGGCATCCACAATGCTCTGCGCCGTTTTCTTTGCGTAGGGGTCGGCGCAGAGCAGAAGCCGTGCGATGGTGGCTGCCGCCGCGCGCTCCCGCGCAAAGGGGTCTGTTTCCCGCAGAGGCGGATACGGCGTTTCTGGGTTCTTGTCCGCCTTTACCGTGGCCCGCCAGGTGACGGCGTTCCGATCATCTCTGCCTGCCCGCGCTATGAAGCCTTCCTCCGCCAGCCAGTTGCAGTAACGCAGTGCCTGCGTGTACGAAATGCGCGTCATCATGGCGCATTCCGATATGCTCCATCCCGGCTTGGCCTTACGGACAAAGCGCCACAGGGCTTCATAACTTTTTGCCTCGCGGGGACGGTGCTTGAAGTCGTAGGTAAAACAGCCGGTGCGCGTCCGTTTGACTTCCCCGTGCCGCGTCATGTCGGAAATACGGCTGCGCACAACGGCCTGTTCCGCGTCGTTTTCCAGCCCCAGCGCTTCGTACACAAGGCGGTAGCTGATTTCCTTTCCGCCTTCTCCCAGGGCTTGCAGCGCCGCGCGCACCGCTTCCTTGCTGACTTCCTTGCGGGTATCCATGAAGGGCCTCCTACTTGCGTCGCCAGGAGCGCGCGGAAATAACGGTGTCCAGCATCGGTCCGTCCACCGTGAAGTTTTCCGCCGCCTTCGCCGCCTTTTCGAGCAGAAGCATCATGTTGCGCACCAGCCGGAAGTCGCCTTCCGCCCGTTCCGCTATGCGTCCGCACAGTTCCGGCGGTATGTCCAGCGCCGCCGCCTTCATGGCGTACATGGCCACTTCCGCCGCACTGATAGGCCCGAACTCCACTTCATGGGCTACGCGGCTCCATACACGGCGGCGTTCGGACAGAAGCCCGAAAATGCCTTCTTCACCTATCAGGATGATGGGCGCGCCCGTCATTTCCAAGATGTCTCGCAGGTCTTCAATACGCCCGATAGCCAGCCGGTCCGCTTCGTCCACGAAAATAGGCTTCCGGTCACGCTCCAGAAGTTCCACAATGGACTGCTTGCAGCGGTCCGCGCTCATGCGGGGCAAATCCCCATTCTTGCCGCGTACCTCGAAAAGCACGCGCTGGAGGAATGCCGCCTGTGTCCAGCCTTCCCAGACTCGGACGTATGCGCCCCCGCGCTGGTAATGGTACTGGTCAGCCGCCACGCTCTTGCCGCGCCCGGCCTGCCCGTGGGCAAGGATGAATCCGCTGGTTCCCCGGCCCGCGTCCACTACGGCATCCACCGCCGTGTTGAACCGCGCCGTCGCGTCTGTGGGAATGATCACGTCTCGCATATAGCCTCCCTATGCCGTTGCGATATTGCCTTGTCTGAAATGCAGCAGTTCCAGCCTGTCCTCGTACAGCTTCCTGAAATTGCGCTGGAACTGCGGGGTGTTCTCGAAATATTCCATGAATGCCGCGTCTTCCGGCACCAGTTCCGCGCCCCGCTCGTGAAGGGCCGTGAACAGGTAGTCGTACCTGGCCGGTTCGTCCGGGAACCGCTTGAAAATGGAAGGTTCGTAGCCAGGAGCGTCCAGTTCCGCACGGGCCTGCGCTCCGGCGGCCTTGGCGGCCTCGATGGCAGCCTTCTCCGTGGCGGAAAGTGCCGGAGACTTTCTGACGGGTTCCGGGGCGGGAATGGCCTTCTGAAATCCTGTAATCTGCCGCTGCCGGGCTTCCGGTAGAAAGACCGTTTCCGTCATCTGCCGTATTCCGGCCTTGGCTCCGCGTCCTTGCTGTGCTTTGAAGGCAAGAGCCTCCGTAAGGTCTTGCTGCTGTTCCGCCGTTCCCAGCACACGGGCGGCGGGATGGATACCGGCGGCAATCCCGTAATGGTAACGGTCGCGGGCTTCACAAAGTCTGTGGCCTTCCAGGTCGTACACAAGCACCGTGTACGGCGAGAGCTGCCAGTCATAGCGAACCAGTACCGGATGACGGCGGTTAAACAGGGCTTCATGCCAGAACAGGCGACCGTCCAGCCGTATGCCGTCCTTGCTGATGGTGCGGACTTCCTTTTGCAGCATCATCAAGGTAAGGCGCTCCATGTCCACGCCCGGCCCCCGGCCTTCCTCGAACACCTCTCCGGGCGTCCTGCCGCGTAAATGGGTGGTCGCCTGCGGGCGGGAAGCGTACAGTTCAAACCAGTACGCCAGCCACTCATACGTTTCTTCCAGCGTGAGTGGGCGGCGGCCCAGCTTTTCATGCAGGCGGCGGTGCAGCTTTTCGTTCCGGTGCAGCCGCGCGGGTTTGTGGGCTATGTCCCATCCCGTATAGGACGGCGTAAGCTCTTCCAGTTCGTGCATGGTTCCGAAGAACCGTTCCACGGGCTTGCTCTGGCCGTGGTATGGCCAGGCGTGGATGACTTCGCAGCCAAGGTCACGGTACAGGCCGAGGAATCCGGCCTGCTCAAAGTCCTTGCAGCCGTCGAAAAACCGCGCCCTGAACGCCTTGCCGTTGTCCAGGTAAACAACGCGGGGAAACTTTCCCAGACGGATGCAGGCCCGGCGGAACGCGCTGGAAATACAGGCCACATTTTCCGTCGCCATCACTTCCCAGCCCAGCGGGTAACGGCTTCCGCCGTCGAAAAACAGGAGCAGCGTCATGCGCTTGGGCTTGCCCGTATCCGGGTCTGTCGTCTCAAAGTTGAGCGTATGGCCATCAGCGATCACCACGTCGCCCACGCCTACCAGCGACCAGTCCCGCAGGATGGATATAGCGCATCGGTCGTTCCACGCCTTTTCCCCGTTGCGCCACAACGTCCAGTCGCTGAAACACGTCTTGGAGTAGTTGGCTACCCAGCGCCGGATGGTATCGTCCGAGGGAACGGCCAGATTTTCCGCCTTGCACCGTTCTTGTATGATGCGGGCGCAGGTGCTGATTTGACGGTCTCCGTCCAGTATTTGTCCCAGGATGATGGTCTGGTGCCGTTCCGTGAGCATACTCTTGCCCCGATGGGCAAGGCCGCGCTTGTCGGCCAGGGCCAGTACGCCGCCGGAGTCCTTCCTTTCCAGCTTCCAGCGTTCCAAGCTCTTCCAGCTTACGCGCGGACCGAGTTCCTCAAGGAGCTTGCTCCATGCGCCGCCCTGATAGGCAAGGATGAAGGCTTGCTTCTGCCTGATGGTGCTGCCGTGCTTTGCCTGCCAGTCCAGATAAAGCCCCAGAAGATCGGCCTTTGCCAACGCCTTGTAACGGCGCTTGTCATCAAGAATGGCCTGTCGGGCGGGGGAGAGAAGCCGGGAAACTGTAACTGCGGGAAGGGCTGCCTCTGCCTCTATCGCCCGGCGTTCCTCTGCCGTCTGGAGGGCGCGCTGCGTCGCTTCTGGCATGGAGGAAACAAGCCACTCCTTCCCGCCGCCGCGTCCCTTGCGCGGGCGGAATTGCCAACCGCCAGACTTGGCCTGAGCATCTACCCCTTGTCGAGTAAGTCCCAATAAGGGGGCGAGAGCTTGAGATGTATATGCCTCCTTGAGTGCCATTGCCTTTTTCCTTCGCGTCGCCTTATGCGGCCTTGTCGCGCGTCTTGCGCGGGTCAAACAAACATTCTTCCGGTACACCTTCCCGGCGCAGGGCCTCCAATACTCGCGGACTATGCCGCTTACCCAACACTGTGGCGGAGACTGCTTCTGCGGTGACGCCGATACGTCTTCCCAGTTCCGCCATACTTAGACCGCGTGCATCCAGAATCGCCCGGATTACATAGCGAACTTCATAGCGCTGGCGTCCGCATTCTTCGCGGGTCATAAATCTTCCTCCAGTCTGCGCTTGCGTTGCCGGGCAGCCTTCATTTCTAGGACAGCAGCTCCATAGTCGCGAAGTTTCTTGTCTTCCTCCGTCATTAGGTCCAAACCCAACGCCTGCGCCGCAACGCGAATAGGCTCCACGTTTCCGGTGGCTCGACAGAAGGCCAGCAAGGCCAAGATGGATGGAGGGTGCGACGTGTCGGATGGGGCCAGCCATTTGTCCAATGTGGCTTTGCTGATGGACAGGGTATTGCCGCCCGTCAGCTTGATTCCCGCCCGCTGTGCTATTTCATTCAGGCGGTCGGCAAGCATCTTGCGTCCTTCGCCTTCCGGCGCTCCGGCGGCATCGCGCATGGCGGTCTTGATGGCCGCCATTACGCCAGAAAGCCGGACTGCGTCGTCAAGTAAGGATAGCTGCTTCATGGCCTGCTCCTGTCCAAACGCCGCTCGCGCCTGGACGTTGATTTAATGGGACGGGCCGGATAAAGTCGGCTTTGCTATGTTGAAACTTCAACCGCCCGCAAGTTTCTTTTAGTACGCAAAAGCGTACCAGTCAAGAAGGATAGACCACTTTTGTTTACTTGCAGGTTTATCTTTTTTGGGATTTTACCTAACTATGCGGCATAACTAGCAAACAATGCAAAATATATTTGCATGTTTGCTTGCAGGTTTGAGCTAATGGAACATGCAAGTACGCAAGCCGCATTGGACTATATGAAAAAGCTGGCAGGAGTATCCTATGATTTTGAGCTTGCTCAAAAGCTGGGATACTCAAAGCAAGCGCTTTCATCTGTCAAAAAAAGACAAAAAATTCCGATGAAATGGCTTGCAAAAGCCTCCCTTTTGTTCAAAGTCCCCGTCGAAGAATTACAGGCCGCAGGTCAAAAGGACTGGTACGCAAATAAAGACC
>DWXS01000065.1 GCA_019119045.1 Candidatus Mailhella merdavium
CCATGTGGGCATGCTTACCACGAATTTGATCGGGGTGGGTATCGAAGATGTAATAAACCCGTTGAATCTCGAAAGGGACAAAAGGAGCTCCTTCCAAGGAAATCAGCTTCCCCCGTTCGTCACCAAACACCTTAAAATTTATTAGCCGACAGTTCATCACGGCTCCTGAATTCAAAGGAATGTATCCTTTTAAAAATTGTTCAGGGAGTGATCAGAGATAGGAAGCGTTTAATAGTAGTCAGGCTTCTACTGATCAGAGAAATAGCCAAGCTTTTACTGACAGGAAGCATTTAATAAGAGTAGTAAGCGTAAAATTTTACCCTCCGTAAATAAGATAGTTTCTTTATTAGAATGTATTATTACATAATAAACAACATTAAAAGGAATATATATATTTTATAAATAAAAATTTTTTATTTTAATGTATATAATTTACGAAAAAATATTTTTTTTAAGATAAATTTTTTTAATTTAATTGCAATAATTATTTAATTTATCAAAAAAATATATATTTTGCTGAAATATATTGAAAAAATATATAAAAAAATATAATTTTTCATAAAAATTATGTATAAAAATAAAAATAATTAAAATATATATATAATTTTAAATAAATTTTATATAAAATATAAATAATATACACTTATTGTATATAAAAATACCATGATAATATCAATATATTTTATATATTGTGGTAATTTTTATGAAAATATATTCATATTTATATGATATAAGTATATTTTATACATAGAAATTGATAAATTGTATCTATTTTTAATTTTTTAAATTTATGGATACCCATTTTTATGCAATAATATTCATAATAAGATAAGTCTATGAAACGCCTTGGAAAAACAAGACGTTAAAAGATGCGAGCCTGCATCAGGGCTTGAACACGTATTCTCTTCCGGGTAAGCTGGGGACTTTGCTCACTGCGTGCAAGGAGTGTGTCTCATGTCCCAGCCTTCCCCAGAGTCGTTTTCTTCTCCTTCCGGCGGCCGGGAAACTCTTGGCAGTCGTCTCGGTTTTCTGTTCCTTTCAGCCGGCTGCGCCATAGGACTTGGTAACGTATGGCGTTTTCCTTATATTACGGGACAGTATGGCGGGGCGGTCTTTGTGGCGGTCTATCTGTTTTTCCTCATT
Organism: Candidatus Mailhella merdavium; assembly: GCA_019119045.1. Lineage (GTDB taxonomy): Bacteria > Desulfobacterota > Desulfovibrionia > Desulfovibrionales > Desulfovibrionaceae > Mailhella > Mailhella merdavium. The sequence goes on from DWXS01000065.1 coordinate 1,144, forward strand.
GCCGTGGGCTTGCCCATTCTGATTATGGAGTTTTCCGTCGGGCGGGCTGCGCGGCGCAATATGGGGGACGCATTGCGTCGGCTGGAGCCTGCCGGAACCGGCTGGCACAGAGTTGGATGGTTCAGTCTGGTCGGCAGCTATCTGCTCATGATGTTTTATATTCCTGTGGCCGGCTGGATGCTCTTTTATTGTCTGGCTACCGCGAGAGGGGAGCTTGCTGTATCGCCTGAACAGGTGGGGGCCTTTTTCGGAGGGATGCTTTCCAGACCGGGCGAGATGATATTCTGGGCCTGGCTGACGCTGTTGGCAGGCTTCGGCGTATGCTGGTTCGGTGTGCGCAAGGGGTTGGAACCAGTTGTCAAGATATTGATGGGGGGGCTGCTTGTCATTCTGATCGGTCTGGCCATACGGGCGGTGACGCTGCCGGGAGCCTTTGAGGGGCTGAAATTTTATCTGGCTCCCGATGTGAACCGGGCTGTTGAGGCGGGAGTCTGGGGTATGATCAATGCGGCCATGACCCAGGCTTTTTTCACGCTTGGACTGGGTGTCGGCTCCATGCTGATTTTTGCCAGTTATCTCGACCGCAAACGTACGTTGACGGGGGAGGCGACGCTTATTGTCGCTCTGGATACCTTTGTCGCCTTCACGGCGGGGCTGATTATTTTTCCCGCCGGGTTTGCCTTCGGCGTGCGGCCGGACAGCGGGCCGGGGCTGGTGTTCATTACTCTGCCCAATATCTTCAACGCCATGCCCGGCGGCAGGCTGTGGGGCAGTCTGTTCTTTGTCTTCATGAGCTGTGCCGCGCTGACAACGGTTATTTCCGTTGTGGAGAATATCATTTCCTACAGTATGGACGTGTGGGGATGGAGCCGGAAAAAATCCACCTTGATCAACGCGCTGGCCATGGCCCTGCTCGTGTTGCCCTGCATTCTGGGTTTCAACATGTGGCAGAGCTTTCAGCCTCTCGGGCCGGGAACAAGCGTACTCGATCTTGAAGATTTTCTGATCAGCAATACGCTGCTCCCGCCGGGTGCCCTGATTTTTCTGCTGTTCTGCTGCACCAGGTACGGTTGGGGCTGGAAAAATTTTATTGCCGAGGCAGATGCGGGAGAAGGACTCAGATTTCCCCGCATGATTCGGCCGTGGCTGCTGTATGTCCTGCCTGTGATCATCATCCTGCTGTTTATTATGGGCTATGTGGAAAAGCTCCGGCCTCTGGTCGGATAGCATCTTCCTTTCCCCTTCAGATCGGAGAGTGTCATGTCCTTACAGCGTGAGCGGCTTGCCAGCCGTCTGGGCTTCCTTCTTCTTTCGGCCGGATGTGCCATAGGGCTTGGTAACGTATGGCGTTTTCCTTATATCACCGGACAATATGGCGGTGCGCTGTTTGTTCTTGTCTATCTGTTTTTTCTTCTGGTCATGGGCCTGCCCATTCTGACCATGGAATTTGCGGCCGGGCGGGCTTCGCGTCGCAATATGGGGGACGCGCTGCGTCAGCTTGAGCCGAAGGGCACGCGCTGGCACTGCATAGGATGGTTTCCTCTTGTCGGCGGATATTTTCTGATGATGTTCTATATACCCGTGGCGGGCTGGATGCTTTCCTACTGCTGGTATATGGGGGCGGGCGAATTGTCCGGTCTGGCTCCGCAGGCTGTCGAGGCTTTTTTTGACGGAGTGCTTCAGGATCCCGGGGGAATGACCGCATGGTCTCTGGCCGTGCTGGTTATGGGCTTTGGTGTATGCTGGTTCGGTGTGCGGAGGGGACTGGAGCCTGTGGTCAAATATATGATGCTCGGTCTTCTTGTCATCATGCTTGGTCTGGCTCTGCGGGCAGTGACGCTTGACGGGGCGGCGGAAGGGATTGCTTTTTACCTTGCTCCCGATTTTGAAAGAATGAAAGCGGCCGGGATTCTCAATGTCGTGAGCGCGGCCATGAATCAGGCCTTTTTCACCCTGTCCATCGGTATGGGGGGGATGATGATCTTCGGCAGCTATCTGGATGACAGACGCAGTCTGACCGGGGAATCCATGCTCATTGTGGGGCTGGATACCTTTGTCGCTCTGACGGCCGGTCTGATTATCTTTCCCGCCTGTTTTGCCTTTGGCGTGAAGCCGGACAGCGGGCCGGGGCTGGTGTTCGTTACGCTTCCGAATATTTTCAATGCCATGGAAGGCGGTCGTTTCTGGGGCAGTCTGTTTTTTGTATTTATGAGTTGCGCCGCGCTGTCCACGGTGATCGGCGTTGTGGAGAATATCATTTCCTACAGTATGGACGTATGGGGCTGGAGCCGAAAGAAATCCACGCTGGTACACGCCTTTGGGCTGGCCGTGCTGATGATGCCCTGCATACTCGGCTTCAACAGATGGTCCGGCTTTACGCCCTTCGGGCCGGGCAGCGGCATCATGGATCTGGAAGATTTCCTTGTCAGCAATAATATTCTGACGCTGGGTTCTCTTGTCATGCTGCTGTTCTGTACATGCCGCCGCGGCTGGGGCTGGAAGAATTTTCTGGCAGAGGCCGATAAGGGCGACGGAGCAAAGTTTCCGGCCGTTATGCGTCCTTTTCTGACCTGGGTTCTGCCCGTGGTGGTGTTTCTGCTGTTCGTACAGGGTTATATTGATAAATTTTCTCCCCTGTTCCGCTGAGGGACGCGCAGGGAAGCTCTCGACATTTTCAACTGTTTATTTCGCAAGGAGATTTTTTCATGGCTTCATCACGCGAGCGTCTGGCGAGCCGTCTGGGCTTTCTGCTTCTTTCCGCCGGATGTGCTATTGGTCTCGGCAACGTATGGCGTTTTCCCTGGATTACGGGCCAGTATGGCGGCGCGTGGTTTGTGCTGATCTATCTGTTCTTTCTTGTTGCGGTGGGTCTGCCCATCATGGTCATGGAATTTTCCGTGGGACGGGCGTCACGTCACAATATGGGACGGGCCTTTCACGTGCTTGAGCCTGCCGGGACAAAATGGCACATGTTCGGCTGGTTCAGTCTGGTGGGCAGTTACCTGCTCATGATGTTCTACATGCCTGTGGCGGGCTGGATGCTGGCTTACTGTTTCTATATGGGCTCCGGCAGACTCGATTTGCCTCCTGATCAGGTGGGCAACTTTTTCGGTACCATGCTCGGCGATCCGGTCGGCATGACGTTCTGGGCCGCGCTGGTGCTGTTGTGCGGTTTCGGGGTATGCTGGTTCGGTGTACGTCGTGGTCTGGAACGTGTGGTGAAGATTATGATGGTCGGCCTGCTGCTGATCATGGTCGGTCTTACCTTGCGGGCTGTGACGCTGGACGGTGCGGGCGAAGGACTTGCGTTCTATCTTGCCCCTGACTGGAGCCGCATTGAAAAAGCTGGTATTTTCAACGTGATCAGCGCGGCCATGAATCAATCCTTCTTTACATTGAGCCTTGGTATCGGCGCGATGATGATTTTTGGCAGTTATCTGGGCAATCAGCGCAATCTGACGGGAGAATCCCTGTTCATCGTGGCTCTGGATACCTTTGTTGCGCTGACTTCGGGGCTGATTATCTTTCCCGCCTGTTTTGCCTTTGGCGTGCAGCCGGACAGCGGTCCGGGGCTTGTATTCATCACCCTGCCCAATATTTTTAATCAAATGTCCCTGGGCTCCCTGTGGGGCAGTCTGTTCTTCGTGTTCATGAGCTGCGCCGCGCTGACGACGGTTATCGCCGTGGTGGAGAATATCGTCTCCTACAGTATGGACGTGTGGGGCTGGGGCAGGAAAAAATCCATTGCCGTGCATTTCGTCCTGCTGGCCCTGCTGATGATGCCGTGCATACTCGGTTTCAATAAGTGGTCCGGCTTTACGCCCTTCGGACCCGGCAGCGGAATAATGGATCTGGAAGATTTCATCATCAGTAATAATATGTTGCCTCTCGGTTCGCTGATCATCCTGCTGTTCTGTACCAGTCGTTACGGCTGGGGCTGGAAAAATTTCCTGATCGAAGCGGATAAGGGGGAAGGGCCGAAATTTCCCCGCTTTGTGCGCGCCTATCTGACATGGGTGTTGCCCTTTGTTGTTCTTATTCTGTTTATTCAGGGATATATAGACAAATTTTTCTGATGCCTGCCTTCGGGACTCCCCGGAGTAAGACAACGAGCCTTCTGCTGCCGCAGAGGGCTTTTTTTATGAAGAAAGATGCTGCGGGGATATGGCATATCCACTCTGGATATGTGTAGAAAACTCGGGAGTTCTCTTTCCTGCAGCAGGCTCCATGTCAGGAGCGGAAGTTTCATAGAGGGAAGGCTGGCGACGAAGGTTTTCAGTCGTGCCTCCGGAGGACACAAGAGCAGCGAACTGTTGAAAGAGGGGAACGGCAGCTTGCCAGGAAAACACCGTTCCGGCAGGCGTGTGTGGAGTCCCTGATGTCGCTGTTCGGCGTCTGCCGGGCTTGATGCATATACGGCGGAATGCCCGTCGCTGAAGAGAATATAACGAACCTTCCACCATAGACAAAAGAAAAGACCCGCCATGTCGTCAGCACGGCGGGCCGGATCGAAAAGGGGCGGACAGGATTACATCTGCATTTTGGCAAGAACTTCGGAGAGTCTGGCCGCATGTTTGGGATCCATGTATGAGAGAATTTCTCCTGACTGCTTGCTCTTCATGCCCGTCAAAATTTTGACTGCCACTTCTTCATCGACGGTAGTCAGTGCTGCGGCGGCCTGGCGAGGTTTCATGTTGGCATACATATCGACGAGCTGCTTGAATTTTCCATCCTGCGTGGTGGTAGCTTCCTGAATCATGTTCTGGATGCGCCCTTCCAGGGTGTGCAGTTCCGTCATGCGATGTTCCATCTGCTGCTGGAGAGCCAGAAGTTCCTGTTCCTGACGAGTGAGTTCGGCTTCTTTCTGTGCTGCGCTGTCACGCGAGACAAAGGGGCGGACGTTGGGCGCGGGGGGCGTGGGGACGGGCATTTCATCTGGACGGGCGGCTTCCGCGGCGGGAACGTAGGGAGAAGCAGACGGTTGCAGAGAACGTGCCCCGGGAACCGGATCGGCCGGGGGAACGGGAGCGAGATCTGCAGCGTAGGCTACGGATGACCCAAAGAGTCGGGACGTGCCGAGTGCGGTGCGGGAGGAGGCCAGAGCCAGAGCGTCTTCCACGGGGGCATCCTTGGCTGTGGAGTCGGCATCGGCCTTTTCATCTTTTGCGGCAATTTCTTCCGGCGCGGGGCTGTCCATTTCAACCTGCGCGAGAAGTTTTTCTTCCGGTGTCGGCGCAGCTTCGAGCGGAGCGGAAACGCTGGCGGCTTCAGACGCGGCCGGGGCAGACTCCCGGGTCACGGCGACAAGGGAGATTTCTTTTTCGACCTGGGGCATCGGCGCTTCCGGCCCCAGAACCAGCGAGGCAAGGAAACCGATTTTGATCACTGCCAGAAGCAGGATGAGTCGGCAGATGTTAGTAACGCGAAACTTTGAAGCGAAGGGAGGCCGTTTCGTCGAATTGTTTTTGTTCCCGGAGTTTTTCATCTTGCGCATATTGTTCCGCCTGTCTGGCCTTGAGTTTTTCCAGCGTTTTTCTGTCGATGGAGCGTTTCAGAAGTTCCCGTCTGGCGGCTTCCGCCGCATGTTCCCAGTTGCGTACGCGGGTCAGCGCAGTAGCAAGGTCGCTGCGCAGCCCCTTGATGAAGTTTTCCGCCAGCCAGCGTTCGCCGTGCTGCTGGGGTTCCAGCTTTCCCATGGCATCGGTCTGTTCCTCAATCATGGACGTGAGCTTGTCGGCTCTCCGCTGCTCGCGCAGACGTTCCCCTTCCACTCTGGCCAGTTCTATCTTGGCCTGTTGTTCCAGCTGAATGCGGTAATTCAGCACCTGTTCGAGGGAAAAGCGGAAAGCCATCCTGTCTCCTCTTATACCTGTCACGTCGTCAGAATTTCGACGGGGTGACATGCTCCGCCTGCAATATAGCATATTCCATGCCAGAAATGATTTTTTGAAAAAGAGAGGGGCTGCCGGATATTCCGACAGCCCCTCTGAAAAGGCGGTTTATTCTGAGAACCGTAATATGGCAACAGGATGACGCCAAAATATTCAGGGAGACATTTCCTGAAGGAAGGTTCCCTGATGCGTCATCGTTTCCGGGTCAGACTTTGGCCGCAGTGAGCAGATCCTTGACGGCGTCGGTCTTTTCCCAGGTGAAATCGGGCAGTTCACGGCCGAAGTGGCCGTAGCACGAGGTCTTCTGGTAGATAGGACGTTTGAGATCAAGCCGCTTGATGATGAAGTAGGGGCGCAGGTCGAACACTTCGCGCACGGCTTTGGTCAGCACGTCGTCGGGCACTTCGCCGCGTCCCAGCGAGGAGACCAGGACGGAGACGGGCTGAGCCACGCCGATGCAGTAGGCCAGCTGGACTTCACAGCAGGGAGCCAGTCCGGAAGCAACAATATTTTTGGCTACATAACGGGCCATATAGGCTGCGGAACGGTCGACCTTGGAAGGGTCTTTGCCGGAGAAGGCTCCGCCGCCATGATTTCCCATGCCGCCGTAAGTGTCCTGAATGATTTTACGGCCCGTCAGGCCGCAGTCGCCCATGGGGCCGCCGATAACGAAACGGCCGGTAGTATTGATGAAGATTTCGCAGTGTTTTTCATCGAAAAGCCCGGTTCCTTCCAGAACGGGGCGGATGACTTCGCGTTTCACGGCTTCGACAACATCAGCCTGGCTGACGTTGGCGGCGTGCTGCGTGGCTACCACGACGTTGTTGATGCGCACGGGCTTGCCGTCCACATATTCAAAGGACACCTGGGTTTTGCCGTCGGGGCGGAAGAAATCCACCACGCCGTCCTTGCGTACGCGGGCAAGCTGGAGAGAAAGCTGATGCGCCCAGTAGATGGGGGCCGGCATGAGCGTGTCGGTTTCATTGCTGGCAAAGCCGAACATCATACCCTGATCGCCCGCACCCTGATCTTCGGGTTTGGTACGATTGACGCCCTGGGCAATATCCGGGGACTGTTTGTCGATGGAGGAAATCACGGCACAGGTCTGGGCGTCGAAGCCCATATCGGAGCTGGTGTAGCCGATGTTGCGGATGGTTTCGCGCACCACTCCCGGTAAATCGGCATATCCGGAGGTGGTGATTTCACCGGCAATCATGGCCATGCCCGTGGTCACGAGCGTTTCGCACGCGACATGGGAATCCGGATCCTGAGCCAGCAGTGTGTCAAGTATGGCGTCGGAGATGCGATCCGCAACTTTGTCGGGATGCCCTTCGGTGACGGATTCGGAAGTGAAGTAATATTTGCCCTTGGCGGGAATCATGGGATCTCCTTTGCCCTGAAGGCGGAGGGATGGTTTGGGAGGCCGACGCCTCCTGTTGTCTCGACTCGGATCCGGCACTGTATACAACATGAAGCCGCATCCGGTTGAACTTTGTTTTGGAAGTATCCATATATCAAGTTATGGTAATATGGATGAACTGAGATACCATACCTTCAAGCTGGTTTTATGTCCAGTCTTGTCTTGTCGGATACAGGCATGGGCAGGGCTGTTCTTGACGTGGGGGAATGGGGAGGATATGCCAGACAATGCCCGCCCGGCGCGCACGCATCCGGGATGTACGGGATTTATGCCGGGGAGGGATCATGACACCGCTCTTTCAGGGCAAGATAGATAATTTCTGCGCAGCCTACGCCGTACTCAACGCATTGCGTCTGATTCACGGCATCAGCGATTTTCAGGCCCGTTCGCTGTTTTCGGCTCTGCTGCTCCGGCAGTCACGCGATGAGAAAATGTTCCGGGCCATACTGGAGCATACTACAGATTATCAGGAGCTGGTGGATGATTTTTTTCGTCAGGCCGGGGAATATTTTCCTCTGAGAGTCAAGGCTCCCTTCGGAGAAGATACGGGTTGTGACGAGGTATGGGAGGCTCTGCGTGACTATGCCTGCCCGGAGCGGGGGCGCAGCGCGGTATTCCGGTTTCGTCGCTATGAGGCCTTTCGCGTGCGTCCCTGTGCCGATCATTGGACGACTGGGCATAAAATGGAAGGGAACGAACTGCTTCTGTTTGATTGCAGTCTGGAACCGGAAGGTCTGTACCGCCTGACTCGCCCGCTTCTGAAAGACGATGTTGATGAACGAATGACGGAGTATGTGATTATTCCTCCTTCGTGCGTAAGGCTGATCGAGCGGGGGACTTCTGAAGGCGGAGCCTGTGGAGGAAGCTTGAAATGGCAATATTGAGCGCGCGGCAGAAAATGGGGGCTGCTGCGCTGGTCATGGGGATCAGCGTGCTGCTGTCCCGCTTCATGGGGCTGGCACGGGACAAGGTGATTTCCTGGCAGTTCGGAGCGGCAGGGGAATCCGATATTTATTTTGCGGCCTTTGTGGTTCCCGATTTCATCAACTATCTGCTGGCAGGCGGCTATATGTCCATTACGCTGATCCCGCTTCTCAATGAGCTGTTTGAAGAAGATGAGGAAGAGGGGTGGCGTTTTTTCGGCACGGTGTTTACCTGGGCCACGCTGGCCATTCTCACTCTTGCCGTACTGGGCTGGCTGGCCGCGTCGCCTCTGGCGCGGCTTGTTGCTCCGGGATTTTCTCCCGATCAGCAGATCAGGCTGGCCCATTTCCTGCGCATCGTTCTTCCCGCACAGATATTCTTTCTTCCGGGAGCCTGTATTTCCGCGCTGCTCTATATCCGACGGCAGTTTGTTGTCCCCGCCCTCATGCCGCTGATCTACAACGGCTTCATTTTACTGGGCGGAATCATTCTGCCCCGGGTGGGTCTGGCGCAGGGGATGGAGGGGTTCTGCTGGGGCGTACTGGCCGGAGCCTTTATCGGAGCCTTTCTGCTGCCCCTTCTTGCGGTTCGCGAAGGCGGATTTACCTTCCGGCCCGGTCTGCGCCATCCCCGGCTCGGCAGACTGGGCTGGCTGGCTCTGCCTCTTATTGTAGGACAGTCCGTTGTCGTTCTGGATGAACAGTTCATGCGTATTTTCGGCAGTCTTGCCGGAGAGGGGGCCGTCAGTCTGCTCAACTATGCCCGGCGCGTCATGATGGTTCCGGTAGGTGTGGTGGCTCAGGCCGCCGGTGTAGCATCTTTTCCCTTTCTGGCTTCCCTCGCGGCGAAAAAGGCGTGGGGAGAGTTTGATGGAGCGCTCGGAACTGCTCTGCGCAGTTCCATGATTGTTGTTGTGCCCATGACGGCCTGGCTGCTGCTGGTTTCTCCCGAGGTACTGGGACTGATTTTTGAAGGCGGACGCTTTTCCCCGGAACAGACGAATGCCGCCGCTCCTCTTTTGCGGATAATGCTGTTGTCCGTTCCGTTCTGGGCGCTTCAGCAGGTTACGGGGCGCGCCTTCTATGCCCGTCAGGATACGCTGACTCCTGCCGTTGTCGGGACTTTGGCCACATTGGCCGCTCTGCCCGCATATCTGTGGCTGCTCCCCCGCCTCGGAGGACAGGCGGCTCTGGGCGTGGCCGGTGTTGCCGCCTGTTCCGTGGCATTGTATGCCGTGGCTCTGGCTCTCGTGGCGTGTCGGCGTTGGGGATTCGGCGCGTTCGAGGGCGTGGCAGCGTCGGCCGTACGCAGTTTTATATTGAGCCTGCCGGCTCTGCTGCTGGCATGGGGAGCGGTCTTTGCCGTGGAACGGGCAGGGGGAACGCTGCCTCTGCTGGCCCGTCAGTTTGTGCTGCTGGCCGTAAGCGGATTCGTCTTCGTGCTGGGGTGGGGGCTGACGGCACGCTTTTTCGCTCCGGAATATCTGCATATCGTATCGGCCCCTCTGCTGCGCCGTCTGCGTAAAGGCGGACAGAGAGCAGGCCGCTGAGGGAGGACATATGGCCCGGGTGATACGCGCGCGCAAGGCGGGCTTCTGCATGGGAGTAGCGCTGGCTCTGCGCAAACTGGATAAGGCAGTGGAGTCCTGTCCTCGCGGCGCAGTGGCGACGCTCGGGGAAATCATTCATAATCCTCAGGTACTGGAAGAATACGCGGCGCAGGGAGTTTCCTGTCTGGATTCGCCAGAAGACGTGCAGCCCGGTCAGGTTGTACTGATCCGGGCGCACGGGGTTCCACGGGAAACGGAAGCTGTGTTGCGCGGGCGCGGCGCCAGGGTGATTGACGCCACATGCCCGCGCGTAAAGGCTGCTCAAATGGCCATTGCCGGCGCAACGGCCGACGGAAGCACTCTTTTGTTATATGGAGAAGCGGAGCATCCGGAGGTGAAGGGCTTGCTTTCCTATGCCGGCGGGCCGCGATATGTGTTTGCGGACACCGAGGAGCTTGCCCGTGTTCTCGCTGCTCCGAAAGGCGGCGGGGAAATTGTTCTGGCGGCGCAGACGACGCAGGATCGCCGCCAGTTCGAGGCCTTGCGCGCAGGGCTGGATCAGCATATGGATACGTCTGTCCGCGTACTGGATACCATTTGCGATGCCACGCGGCAGCGTCAGGAAGAAGCCCGGAAACTGTCGGAACGGGTGGACGCCATGGTCGTTGCGGGTGGACGCAGCAGCGGCAATACCCGCAGACTTGCCGAACTGGCGGCGCGTCGGGTTCCCACCTTTCTGGTGGAAACTGCGGAAGAGCTGAAACCTGAAAATTTTGCGGGTTTTTCGGTAATAGGTCTAACGGCGGGGGCATCCACGCCGAAAAGACTTGTTGATGCCGTCGAAAAACGTCTGTCCGGATTTTGAGAAAAGGACGCGCAAGTCCGCAAGATCGGGCGGAAAGAGGCAGGAGAATCCCCCACGGAGGCAACATGTCGCAGACGAATATTTTGCTGGAAGCCGGCACCAATGAACTTGAAATCGTCGAGTTTTTTCTTGACGAGCCCGGCGAGGACGGCAAGCCCTATCGCGGCTATTATGGCGTCAACGTGGCCAAGGTGCTGGAAATAATCCAGATGCCGAAAATCACGAGTCTGCCGGAGGTTCAGGACCCTGCCGTTCTCGGAGCCTTCAATCTGCGATCGCATATCATTCCGCTTGTGGATCTCGGGCTCTGGCTGGGGAAGGCTCCGGTGGAACACAGGGAGGCTCCCAAAGTCATTGTGACGGAGTTCAACAGCGTGACCACAGCCTTTCAGGTTGCGGGCGTCAACCGCATCCACCGTATCAGCTGGGAAGAGGTGGAACCGCCCAGCAAGTACGTCGCCATGGTTTCCAAGAGCAATATCACCGGCGTGGTCAAGATGGAGAAGCGCATTATTTTCCTGCTCGATCTGGAAAATATTGTGGCCAAACTCAATCCTTCGCTGGGGCTGCGCCTGGATACGGCCATCGACTGGGGCAGCGAGGAGTGCTACCGCGCGCTGGTAGCCGACGACTCCACCCTGATCCGCGAGATGCTCAAGGATCTTCTGCAGAAGGCCAATTTCGAGGTGGAGGCTGTGACCAACGGTCGCGAAGCCTGGGAAAGACTGTGCGAAATCAAAAAACGTGCGGAAGAAGAGGGACGCCCCGTGCGGGATTATGTGCAGGTGCTGGTTTCGGATATCGAAATGCCGAGCATGGACGGGCATAATCTTTGTAAGCGGGTCAAGGAAGATCCCGCTCTGCGCGATCTGCCCGTGATTCTCTTCTCATCGCTGATTACCGATAAGCTGCGTCATAAGGGCATTTCCGTCGGGGCGGACGATCAGATATCCAAGCCGGAAGTGACGCACCTTGCCCGGCGGGCCTACGATCTGATCAAGGCCAAAGCGGCTGCCGCTTCCCGGCAGTGATGCCCGATACGCTGACGCTGCTGTGCATTCCCGCCTTTGTCGAACAGATTGCGCTGTCCCTTTATCTGTTCCTGGGCAGGAGGGTGAGGTCTTTATCTTTGACTGCGCTGTGGATAGTGTGCGCTCTGCCGATTACGATTCGTGCCCTGCTTGACGCCGACATTATTCTTGCACTCGGAGAATGCGCTCTGTGCGGGGCTTTGATGCTGCGCCCGGGAAACAGCGTGCGCCCGGATTGAATCGGGTTCATGCGGATAAAGAGCGGAGCCGCATCCGGTCGATCGTGTGTCTGCGCCGCAGGCGGGAGGAAATATGCTGCTGGAAATGGGGCTGGTGGCCGCAGGCGTGCCGTTCGGCTGGCTATGGCGCAATTCTGTGCGTGTAATTGCTTTTGTAGGCCGGGGGCTGACCTGGACGGTTCGTCTGATGCTCTTTCTGCTGGGGCTTTCGCTGGGGGCAGACGCGAGCCTGCTGGCTCAGATGCGTACCCTGGGGCTGCGAGCTGCCTGTATAAGCGGATTTTCCGTACTCGGATGCGTTGTCGCGGCCTGGATTCTGGGACGTTTTGTGTTCACGGGACGTGAAGAAGACAGGGAGAGGGCTCCGGGAGAGGAAAAGCCGCATTCTGCCGCAGAAGGTGGCGTCGGCGGCTCGCTGATGGTGCTGGCCTTCTTTTTTGTCGGAGTCGTAACCGGCCGGGTCGATATCCTGCCGACCTGGATTGTGCATGGGCCTGCTTCTCTCTGGACACTGTATGTACTGTTGTTTGCGGCGGGCATGTCGCTCGGTTTCGATCTCCGGGCGCTGGGGATCATCCGCGAACTTCGGGGACGCATTCTGCTGGTGCCTTTCGGGGTGATTGTCGGAACCCTCTGCGGCAGTACGATAGCCTGGCTGGTGCTGTCCTGCTGGCTGGATGACGGCCTTGTCGAAACGCTCGCAGTAGGGGCGGGGTTCGGGTATTACAGTCTGGCAACTGTTATCATGACCCGTCTCGGCGATCCTGCGCTCGGCTCCGTGGCCTTGCTTTCCAATATGATGCACGAAGTGCTGGCTCTTACTTTGCCTCCGCTCATGGTGCGTCTGGCCGGGCGTCTTGCTCCGGTCATGGCGGGCGGTGCGGCCGCCATGGATACCTGTCTGCCGGTAATCGCCAGATACAGCGGCGAACGCTGCGCCATACTGGCCATGTTTTCAGGCATGTGCCTTACGCTTCTGGTACCTGTCCTCGTGCCCGCGCTTATGGCATTGCGTTGAACTGAAATGTATAGCTTTACAGCCTATTCCCGGGAATAAATAGTGTGGGCGAACTGTTCGAAAAATGACGCTACTTGAGGTATTGCCTGAAGAGAAGCTGACATCATGGAAAATTTTCAGCAGTCAGTGCTGTGATGGAGATAATAATTAATCTTCTGAGTTTTATACTGTGTGATGGGTACAGGATAGAGTACTTACTATCCTGTACCCCCATATATTATCTAGGAATATTGTTGTTTACTGATGATGCTATATTGCAGCGGCACAAAGGTAGGCATCATGCACGGCTTGAAGGATGTTTTTGGGGCTGCGTGCATCTCCGATGACATATACTTCAGCAAAATGTTCTTTCATTGGATTTACCAGTTCATTTAAAGAACGATATCCTGCCGCAATAACAACGGTATCTGCACATTCCTTTTTTCCATCGAATATGACTCCGTCTGGCAGTATGCGCTCTACATGTACGCCTGTATGTGTCTGAATATTGTAGCGGCTTATTACGTCAAGAATATGCTTTCTATATGTGGCCCCGGCCTCTTTTGCAATATGATCCAATGCTTCCAGTATTGTCACCCGGACGCCTTGGTCTGCCAGAAAGTGTGCGGTTTCAACACCGACAAGGCCTCCGCCGATAATGACTGCCTTGTGCGAAACGCTTTTCCTGCGGGCGAGAATATCTTCTGCAAAAGAGACAATGGGAAGGTCATGGCCCGGAATAGGAGGCATGGTCTGACGTGAGCCCGTGGAGATAATGACGGCTTCTGCCTGACTGTCCTGAATATCCAATATGTTTTCTACACGTCGCTTGACGATGGTAATTCCCAATTTTTCCACTTGTCTTTTGAGATAGTCGCGGAACAGCAGAAAGCTCTCCTTTTCGGGAGGAGCTGCCAGAAGTGAAAGCTTACCGCCGCTTTCTTCCTGTTCGTATAGTGTCACTTTGTGCCCGCGTATTGCAGCTACACGGGCGGCTTCCAGTCCTGCTGGCCCGGCTCCGATGATCGCAATATTGCGGGGCGTATCGCTTGGAAGCAACTGACGCTCCTGTTCAAAGGAAGCTCTTGCGTTTAGCATACAGGTAGCCGCATCACCGACAAAAATATGATCACAACAACCCTGATTGCAGGCTACGCAATAACGAATGTCATCATAATTATCGGTTCTTAATTTTTCTGCTAACTCGGAATCGGCAAAAAATCCTCGTCCTATAGCCACCATATCAGCCTTGCCTGAAGCGATAATATCCTTGATAAGGTGAGCGTCGTTGAGGCGTCCTGCCACTATAACCGGTACAGAAAGCAAGCTTTTCAGTTTTTCGGCATACGGAATAAGAAAAGCTCTGGGAATGAACATGGGTTGGATACTGGTATGTATGGAATCATAGCAGCCGGCTGTGATACTTACGGCCTGGACTCCATGTCGTTCTGCCTGAAGACATATGTTCTTTACATCCTCAAAGCAGAGTCCATCATCCAGGAATTCCTGTACCGAAATGCGAATCGAAACGGGAACTCTGCCGTTTACTGTGCGTATAACCGCATCCAGTACTTCAAAAGGAAAGCGACAGCGATTTTCAAAACTGCCGCCGTATTCGTCATCGCGGTGATTAGAATGGGGAGAGAGAAATCCTGCAAGCAGGTAGCCATGAGCAAAATGAACCTCAATGAGATCAAAGCCTGCCTGTATGGCTCGTTCGGCCGCGACGGCAAATTTTTGTGCCATATCCGGTAATTCTTCACGCGTAAGCGCACGGGGGTGGTTGTTCAGCAGAGAGCAGGGAAAGGCTGATGCTGCGACAGGTACAAGGCCTGTAACTGCTTCCGTAGCCTGCCCCCCGCCGTGGTAAATCTGGGCGCCTATTTTTGCCCCTGCCTCGTGTACCGCATCGCAAAGACGCGTTAAGCCCGGTATAAATTTTTCATCATAGATGGCAATCTGGGCCGGAAGCCCTGCTCCTTCCGGGGCTACAGCAACAGAGCCTGTCATAATGACGGCTACATTGTTGCGTGCCCGCTCTACGAAAAAATTAATCAGACGCTCACTGACCATACCGCCTATGTTGGCCATTCCGTTTTCCATGGGTGCCATCATAATACGGTTTTTTAATTCGAGACGACCAATCTGAAGAGGAGAAAAAAGATCGGCCATGGCCGCCCTCCTGATGCTTCCGTGGTAAAAAAAATAGGAGCTGCTCCATTTCTGGGGCAGCTCCCTGAACAGTGTTATTGGGCTGAACTTACGCGGGCGACTTCGGCCTTGAGTTCATTAAGAAGTTCCACATTAATCTTGGGGAACTGCTTGTAGAGATCCGCAGACTGCTGTTTCATACGGGTAAGTTCTTCTTCTGTAGGCACATAGACTTTGATCCCTGCTTTCTTGAAGGCTTCTTCGGCCTGAGCTTCATCTTCAAGCTGATTTCTTTCCTGTGCCTTGACGAATACCTGTACGGCTTCTTCAAAAATAGATTTATCTTCGGCCGGTAGCCCGTTCCACCACTTGGTGGAGACATATAAAATCTGTGGGCAATAGGTATGGTCTATCTTGGCTACAGAGGTGGCCGCTTCATACCATTTGCTGGTAAAGCCGAAGGGAAAATCTACGTCAAATCCATCGATTACGCCCTGTTGCAGGCCTGTAAATACTTCAGAACCAGGCATGGGGACAGGATTCATTCCCATGCTTTTGAGCATGGCCATGTGCATGGGAGAAGAGGATGCGCGAATTTTCAAAGAATTAAGGTCATCCAGTGAATTGATGTCTCCTTTAATAAAGGGGTTGCGGAAACTATACCGTACAAAAGCAAGCGGCGTTACAGCCTTATTGGCCGCGGCTGCACAGATTTTCTGTCCTAAAGGACCACTGAGAACCTTGTCTGCTACTTCGCTGTTGGGAAAAAGGAAGCCCAGATCAAACATGCACGGATAATTGTATTTCAGGGCAGTATTATCATTCTGCCA
>DWXS01000066.1 GCA_019119045.1 Candidatus Mailhella merdavium
ATCATTTCATCCTGGCCATGAAAAAATTTTCTGTGACCTCATCCAGGAAGTACCTCATGCAATACAGAATACTGGGAAACACAGGTTTGAAGGTATCCTGCATCGGCTACGGCTGTATGGGACTGACGCAAAGCTATCCGCCGTATCTTCCCAAAAATGAATCCATAGCCATTATCAGGAAAGCCGTGGATCTGGGGGTAAACTTTTTCGATACTGCGGAAGCCTACGGTCCTTTCAGTAATGAACTTCTGCTGGGGGAAGCCTTGCAGCCCTACCGAAAGGATATTGTTATTGCTACCAAGTTCGGCTTTGATTTTGAGCACGGCCGAAATGATACCCATAATCGCCCTGTAGCCCTTTCCAGCCGACCGAAACATATTCGGAAATCTCTGGAAGGCTCCCTTCAAAGGCTGCGCACGGAGTATATCGATCTCTATTATCAGCACCGGGTTGATCCTGATACTCCCATTGAAGAAGTCGCCGATACCATGGCAGACCTTATCAAGGAAGGGAAAATTCGGGGCTGGGGGCTGTCTGAGGCCGGCACCGAAACCATAAGACGCGCTCATGCCGTATGTCCTCTTACGGCTGTACAGAGCGAATATTCCATGTGGTATCGTGAGCCGGAAAAGGCTCTTTTGCCCGTATTGGAAGAACGGGGCATAGCGTTTGTCCCATTCAGCCCTTTGGGAAAAGGAATGCTTGCCGGACGATTCAATGAAAACTCGACATTCAGCTCCGATGATTTCCGCAGTGCCATTCCCCGTTTCAACCCTCAAAATCTCAAGCATAACGTGAGCGTGGCGGAATTTGTCCAAAAGCTGGCAGAAAGCAGAAACAGCACGCCGGCCCGTATCGCACTGGCCTGGCTGTTGGCGCAAAAGCCGTGGATTGTCCCCATTCCCGGAACCAAAACAATCCGGCGTCTTGAGGAAAACCTCAGTGCCGCCGACCTCTCCTTCACAGCCGAAGAACTGGATGAAATCCGCCGCGGCCTGGACGATATCACCATTCTCGGCGCCCGATATCCGAAGGAACAGGAAGCCCTGACAGGCCTATGATACGGCGCAATGGCGGCTCTGCATCGAGAAATTCCTGTGCAGAATTCAAAGATACGCAAACACAACCCGAAACAGAACCCCACCCGCTTTGCGGGTGGGGTTCTGTTTCGTACCCTGGCTGCTCAACCGAGCAAAGCCCGAAAAAAGGCGGAAAAGCTTCGCCCTTCCGCCTCACGCTCAAGTTTCCGAAAAATTACTTGCTGCGCCTGCCGTCCTCTTCTTTTGCAACGCCCTTGAAGGGCTCACCGCCCTTTTTCACGTCTATGAACTGCCCCGTTTCGGTGTCTCGTTTCGTCCAACAGCCCGTCAGAGGATTCTGGATTTGTGTACGATCACATACGGAACCTTTTCGATAATCCTCGCCTGTATTTTTTGCCATGTAAAGCCTCTCCTGAAAAAAGACACCTTTCTTTGTGGATATGGGAGATAGCCACGAATCGCACCACGTCAACAGGCCAATGCAGTTTTTCCGTCCGGCTGACCCATCGCCCGACGTATTACAGGATAAAACTTTCTTTGTCCGGCAAGCATTCCTTTTCCCATCTGCGGGGAACAATGTGGAGCAAATCAGCCCACAACGAAAAGCCCTCATGATGACTCATGAGGGCCTGTTTGCTTTTGGCGTCCCCAGGGGGATTCGAACCCCCGTTGACGGCGTGAAAGCCGTTTTACATGCGCCTACCGCCATTATATTTCAATGAGTTATAGCACATTGAGGGGCATAAAATGTCACCAAAACTCTCTGTGCTTGTAACCCGCTTTTGTAACCCATGCTCTCGGCGCGCCGTCCTGTTTTTGCACGCTGAAAGCATCCCTTCTTACACCGTCCTTCCTCTTCCTGTCTTCTCTCACGGCTCCGTCTTCTCTTCCTGGAGTCGTCTTCTTCGCCCTCTGCTCCCTCAAAAAATCTGCCCTGTTCCCGTGCTGAAAACGCACTGCTGGAGGCTTCTTCCGCATCTGAAGCGGCCCAGGATTCTGCCGCGTCTCATGTGCGAAGAGGTCTTCTGTTGAAGCCTCTGCCATCCCCCCGGCAAACAGCACTCTGCCTGCTCAGGTTCCTCAGATCCCTTCAGACCGATCGGCGATTCCTCAAGCGCCGCTTTGTCAGGGCACCACCAGCAAGCCTTTGCAGGTCATGCGACAGACGCAGTTCAGCGCAACCTGCCTCAAGGTTTTGAGGATGAAAAAGGCTTCGGAAAAACAAAAAGCCGTCAGGTGGCACCCCAACGGCTTCTTGCAGAACATTTGTTCTTTCTCAAAAGAATCTGAAAGAACAATAGCTGAATTATCGTCTGTTGTCAATATTCAGCTCTGCAAAAGTATCTTTTTCCTTAGCCGGGAGAAAGACATATGGAGACATTTGCGCCTAAAGGAAACATTTTTGGTCCTATTCTTCCACAATTTATTTTGGAAAAGCGCATCACACTTGGAGCAAAGGTCATGTATGCCTTACTATGCAACTATGCTTCTGAAAAAGATCATTGTTGGCCGTCCCATGCCACTCTTGCTTCTCGTCTGTCTTGCAGCATCAGCAGTGTAAAAAATTATCTTGCTGAACTGGTGCGTGAAAATCTCATTACCATACGAAAGGAGCATTACCGCTCTTCTGTGTATTACCTTATAAGACCTGAACATAATGATAGCGCTGACGAGTCAAATTCTGAAAGAAGTGAACGAGTTTTTACCTGCAACAAGTCAAGTTCTGGCTACATAAATAATTTTAACAAACAAAACCAAGAAAAAAACATCCCCCTTCCCCCCAAAACGACAAAAGAGACTCCGCAGCCTACGGATCTCTCTGCGCCTTCGGCGGGGTGTGGGATTTCTTCTGAACAGGATTTTGAAAACGTATGGAATCTCTATCCCAAAAAAGAGGCAAAAGGCTTCGCCCGACTTGCCTGGTTCCGTCTGGCCCGTTGCGGTCAGCTTCCTCCCGTATCTGAACTTCACGCCGCTCTTCAGCATTGCATGGCTCAGGAAAGCTGGCACCGGGAACAGGGACGATTTATCCCCCAGCTTGGAAACTGGCTTCGCGGGCAGCGATGGCTTGATGCCCTTTCTTCCGGTTCTCCTTCGGGACGGCGTCCTGATCCCGGCGTGCAAAAGGCCATGCAGGAAAGAGAGGAACAAGAAAAACGCATCCTGGAACGGCAGAAAGCGGAAAAAGAAAGACTGCGTCCTCTCTTCCGGGCTTTTGCGGAAAAATTTGATGCTCCCTTCAACGAGGCCATGGCTTTCGGCATCTGGCTGCATTTGCACTCCATTCACAGCGCTCCCGCTGCCGAAGATGTTCCTGCGGACAACACCAGGAGCATTGTAGCCTTTCTTCTTGAGTACCGTCGGAAAGTACAGGAACGACGATATACACCCACCGCTGCCAAAGTGCAGACGCCGATTTCCTATTTTCACCGCCCGGAACTGCTGTTCGGCAGAAATTCCGAATCCCCAGTCATACCGACATACGCATAAGGAGCTACCGTGAATCAACTGATTTCTTTAGGAATACTGGCTCTGCTTTCGCTGCCGTGGGACGCCCAGGCAGAGACTTCCGCCGCATCTCGGACGCCTCTTTCCCCCGCAACAATGGCGACCGTTCACGGGCAATCCGCCGACTCGGCCTCCTTGTCCGAAGAATCGACACAGAAAACGACCGCGCCCTCAGGTTCGGACCTGAAAAAGGCCCAGGAAGCGCAGGCGCTTTTTGAGGAAAGTCTGCGGCAGATGATGCCGCTGGATAAGGAGCACATACAGGAATACCGGAAACGGTCGGATCAGCGTGAACGAGCGCTTTTGCCCGTTTCCCCCGACCTGCGGACTCGAACGGTGCGCGTCACGCTGGAACCCGGTCGTGCGCCGGTCAAGGTATTTACCACGGCCAACATCGCCACATCGCTGGTTTTTCATGACTCCACAGGTCAGCCGTGGCCCATTACTTCCGTGACCAACGGAGGACCTTCCTCGTTTCAGGTTCTCCGCCCGGAACTGCCGGAAGGCAATCTGCTCAATGTCATGCCCATACAGGGCTATGCCACGTCAACCCTCGTGGTCACTCTGGAAAATCGGGACATCCCGCTGGTCATCAGGCTTGAATCGGATTCTGTCCGCGCTCCTGAACGCAAAGCCGACGCGCTGGTTCTGATTCAGCTTGCCCACCATGGTCCGAAGGCTGCGATTCCCCTGACCAGCACCATCAAGGAAACCGCCAGCTCCGCCATGCTGTCCTTTCTTGACCGCGTCCCCCCGGATGATGCCGTGCGTCTTCGCTCCGAACCGGATTCGGATGCCGTGATGGCCTGGAAATACAACGGAAAACACTACGTCAGAACCACGCACAGCCTGATGTGGCCGGCATGGACTGCCGTCGTCAACGGGGCAGGCTCCACCAAATGTTACGAGCTGCCCGTCACGACAAGAATCATGCTTTCCCGTGAAGGAAGCGTGCAGACCATCCTTCTGAAAAATACTCTCAAATAAGGCGGACACATGGCTATCACCAGCACGGAAAAAAAGCGACGATTCATACTCTTCAGCCTTCTGGGGCTGGCTGCCGCCGTTGTCATTGTTCTTGCCTCGTTTCTGCTGTTCACGCCGGAAAAACCGTCCGGCACCTCAAAAATGGCATCGGCAAGAACGGAAGCCGTAAGCGGGCAGGCGGGCGGCGTCGGCTCTGAGGAATACAACCAGAAGTTGAAGGAACACGACGCGCAACAGGCCAACGCGGCGCTTCAAAGCGGTGCGAGTTTCATTCCTACGCCGATAGGAGAAAAAAAGTCCGTTGTCATTAAGAAGCAGGATACCCCTCCGTCGCCTCCGCCGGTTGCTCAGGTACGCACCGTGCCTGTTCAGACGCCGCGCACGGACAACGCCATGCTCAAAAGGATGATGGATGACCTGGCCGAACTGGACACCAGGCTGGCCAGCGCTTCCGTGGGTCAGGGACAAATCGCCTATGTCCGGGAGTTCCAGGATGAGACCGACCAGCAGGACTCCGAAAAGAAGCCAGCCTCCGGGACGCCGTCGGTCGCTGCATCCTCCAGACCTGCGGTGAAACCGGGCGACCTGTTGTACGCCATCATAGATGTGGGAGTGAACTCCGATGTTCCGTCCGCCGTGCTGGCGACCGTCACCTCAGGCACATACAGAAATGCCCGCCTCACAGGCTCTTTCCAGCGCCATGACGAACGCCTTGTGCTGGCCTTCAATCGGATCATTCTGCCCTCCGGCGAAACCATCCAGGTGGAATCCTATGCCGTTGATCCCACCACCTCGGAAGCCTCGGTCGCCAGTTCCGTGGACACTCATTTCTTCAGCCGATGGGGCGGTCTGGTCGCCTCGGCGTTTCTGGAAGGACTGGGTACGGCCAAACGCTACAGCGGTGCCCAGAGTACCATCTACGGCTACGGCAACGACGTAACCGACCAGATGGTCTGGAACACCTACAGCGTCAGCGATCAGGCATGGATTGCCGCCGGAAAGGTCGGCGAGAAGGCCGGAAAAATCTTTGAAAGAAACTTCGACCGACCGCCCACCGTCAGGCTCGAAAGCGGCACTCCCGTGGGCGTTCTGGTCATGAACGTCAAGGACAGGTGACGCCATGGAAAATTACGTTGCCAACGTCATTCCGCATTTGCAGCAATGGTGGCCCGTCATCATCCGGCTTGCCTATCTCATCGGCATTGTCTTTGCCGTTGTCTCCCTTGTTCAGGCCGTCAGCCGGAAACAACGCTTCAACCGCTCCACGGCGGTCTGGAGCTTCATCTGTGCCGTTCTGCTGCTGAATCTTCCCGCGCTCATGGATTCTCTGTCCATGACTGTTTTCAACCAAAGCTCGGAACAGGCCCTGAGCTACAGCCCGCCTTCGTCCCCCGGTTCCATCTACATCCAGTTCGCCGTGTACGCCATTGCCTCCATCGGCGTCATCGGCATTGCGCGGGGGCTGTGTCTCATACGCGACACGCCGAATCAGAACATGAATTTCAGCCGGGGCCTTGTCCATCTGTTCGGAGGCATTCTCGCGGTCAACCTTGTCACTTTCCTGCGCGGCCTGGGGGCCACGGTAGGCGGTGACGTGCAAACATACATCGCCAACATCATTGGCTGAGTACGGAGGACTCTATGAACTTCATCAATCATCAGCTCTCCATTTCCCCGCTGCGCTGGACTGCCGCCGTTATCGGTGTCGCCGCCGTATGGCTCCTCATGCCTGAGATTGTCCAGGCTGCCGTCACCTTCGGAGAAATCGGCGAAAATGTGGCGGAAAACGCCAAAGGCGTCGCCAAGGGCGTCACCCTTGCCGGATACGCCTCCGGTGCAGGCATGGGCGTCTGGGGTTGCGTGGACATGTACAAGGCCACAAAGCGCCAGGGCGAATCGACCTATCCCGGCGGCCTTATCAAGATTCTGGTCGGAGCCGTGCTGCTCGGTCTGGGAGAAACCCTCGGTTCCGGCTCGGCCACGCTTTTCGGAGCCGATCAGACCTCCGGCATGAGTGATCTCGGCCTGTAACCTCAAAGGAGACGAGGCATGAGCATGTTCAAAAAAAAGGAAACATCTTCCCTGCCGGAAGCTCCGGGGCAGGCTCTGAGCATGGAACCTCATGCCTCGTCTCCGGCCCCGGACGCGTCTGCCGTTATCGGAGGTCTCGGCTGGTACAGAACCCAGTTTCATCGCGCCATGAAACTGGCGCTGGGACTGAGCCTGGCGCTGATGGTCAGCCTGGCCGTCATTGCGCTGCTTCTGCTGAATCAGCCGAAACCCCGATATTTCGCCGCCACGCCTGATTTGCGCCTCGCGCCTCTGGTTCCTCTCGACCAGCCGCTGCTTACCCAGAGCGGGCTGCTGACGTGGGTGTCGGACACCATTACCGGGGCCATGTCGCTCAACTTTCTGGAGTGGCGCGAAAAACTCGAAGCCGTCAGACCGAATTTCGACGACGACACGTTCAAATCCTTCCTTTCCTCTCTGGAAAGTTCCGGGATTCTGAACATGATTCAGGAAAAACGGCTTTCCGCCTCATCCGTTGCCACCGGTGCCCCGGTCATCATCGCCTCCGGGCTGGTCAGCGGGAAGGCCACATGGCGCATCGAGTTTCCCCTGATCGTTTCCTACGAATCAAGCCAGGGGGTGGAAAGCACCCAGCGTCTTATCGCCACTGTTCTTGTCTGCCGTGCCTCCACGGCCACCACCCCGCGCGGGGTGGTGATTCAACAGGTCGTTCTGAAGAGGGAATCCTGATGCTGGATAAACTTGTCAATGGCATAGACTGCGGCATACGCGCCATCTCTGAAGTCTTCGCCGGACCGGTGTACGGTTACTGCCGACTGGAAACGGTTGATGACGACGTTCTGGTGGCGGACGACGGAAGTCTCGTGAGCCTTCTGCGTCTTGAAGGTTCCCTGAAGCATGTGGGCGTAGAAGAATACGGGAGCATTGTTTCCGGTCTGACGGAAAAATTCCAGTCTTCCTTTTCCAAGCCGGGGCACCTGCTTCAGGTCGTCTTTGAGTACGACCCGGAAAGCAGCGCTTCCCGGATTACCGAACTTCTGCGCCCTTCCCGGCTGACGGCACAGAATCTGGGCCTTCATGTCGGCCCGCTGCTGGATGACTGGGGAGCCACGCTGCAACGCTACTGCGCTCTGGAAACCTGCTGGCTCGTTCTTTGGACAAGGCCCGCCGTTCTGCCGGATTCCCTGCGGAAAACAGCCCTGAAGGAACGCAATGCCGCCATGTCCAAGGTGCCGACGATTCCGGGATGTCAGCAGGTATCCCGTGCCGTAGCCGCGCTGCATGACGCCCATAACGGTTTTCTGACCGGCGTGATGGACGCTTTCCGTCAGGTTGACCTGCTGGTGCATCCCCTTTCGGCCCATGAGGCTCTGCGGGACATCCGCTTGTGCATTTCCCCGGAGATGACCGGTCGGGACTGGCGGCCTCTCATACCCGGCGATCCCTTGCCGCTGCGTCTGCCCGACCCCGACACAAACAGGGCGGACAGGCTGCATAACATGCTGTACCCGGATTTCAAGACACAGCTCTGGCCCCGTGAGGGAGAACTGATTTCCCGCAACGCCATACGCATCGGCGACAGAATATTCGGGCCTCTCATCATGACGCTCATGCCCCAGACGCCGAAACCGTTTCAGGAACTTTTCAGGGTACTTGCCAGGCGTGATGAACGACTGCCGTACCGCATTTCCTTCCTGCTGGAAGACGGCGGCCTGAACATGGGCCTCCGGCCCCTGCTTGCGGCCATTCTGGCCTTCAGCTCTTCGGACAACAAAAAGTTCAATAAGGCCGTCGATGCCCTGAAAGAGCTGGACCTTGAAGGTATATGTTGCATCCGGTTCCGCATCTGCTTCTGCACCTGGGCCAGCGTGACGGATTCTGAGCAGGAAGCCCATCTGCTGCTTCGGCGGCGCGTCGCGGAACTTTCCAAAACCGTTCAGGGATGGGGAACGGCGGATGTTTCCGAAGCCACAGGCGACCCGCTTCTCGGTTTTACCGCGACGCTTCCCGCCATGATGCCCGCAAGTCCGGCTCCCGTCACCGCCACGCCCTTGCAGGACGCTCTTGGCATGTTGCCGCTGCGTCCGGCGTCGCCGTGGCGGGAAGGAAGCCTGCTGTTCCGAACCCAGGACGGTAAAATCATGCCGTATGCGGCCAACTCTTCGGAACAGGCCGCCTGGATAGACCTCGGCGTTGCCCCGATGGGCGGCGGCAAGTCCGTTTTTCTCAATGCCTTCAACTTCGCGTTCGTCACTCAGAGCGGACTGTCACGTCTGCCGTGGCTGTCCATCGTGGATGTCGGCCCGTCCAGCTCCGGGCTGATAACGCTGCTGAAGGAAAATCTGCCTGAAGGCCGCAAACATCTCGCGGCCTATCACAGGCTCAGAATGACGCCGGACTATGCCATCAATCCCTTTGACACGCCGCTGGGCAACAGAAAACCTCTGCCGTCTCACAAGGCATTTCTGGTCAATCTGCTGTCTTTGCTGGCCACGCCTCTGGATGTCACGGCTCCGGCCGACGGTGTTCCCGGACTCATAGGCAGAGCGGTTGATCTCGCCTATGAGGAACTCTCCGACAACCATCACCCCCGGCTTTACCAGCCGAACGTGCTTCCGAAGCTGCACGCCCTCATCACGGAAGAAGGCATACGTCGGGACGCTTCCACGTCCTGGTGGGAAGTGGTCGATGCCCTTTTTGAACGGGGCTATGTCCATGAGGCGTTGCAGGCCCAGCGCTACGCCGTGCCTCTGCTGGCGGATGTCGGCTCGCAAATCAGGCAGAACAAAGGCATCCAGAACACCTATGACGAAAATCTCATCCTCAATGTCTGGCGTTCCCTTCTGGATGCCATCGACGCCTATGTCATCCTGAAGGAACCCACGCAATTCGACCTCGGCGACGCTCAGATCGTCAGCCTCGACCTTGATGAAGTGGCTCCGCGCGGCGGTTCCACGGCGGATCGACAATCCGCCGTCATGTATATGCTGGCCCGGCACGTCCTCGGTTCACGCTTCTTCCTGATGCCTGCGGATGTGCAGCTCATGCCCGAAGCCTACCGGGACTATCATGCCGGGCGAATCGAGGCGATTCGGGAGGACCCCAAAAGGCTTTGCTACGACGAAGCGCATCGCGTCACCAAAAACACCTCGGTTTCCGGCCAGTTGCAGGCGGATATGACCACCATGGCCCGTGAAAGCCGCAAATGGAACCTTTCCATCGGTCTCTATACGCAATCCATCGACGATATTCCCAAAATCATCACGGACGAACTGGCCACCACGGTCGTCATTCTGGGGTCCGGCACGGAAAAGAGCATTGAGAATCTGAGTCTCCGCTTCGGTCTGAACGGGGCCTGCCGTCATGCCCTTTCCCGTCTGGGAAAGCCCGGCAAGTCAGGCTCCAATCTCGTAGCCCTGTTCCGCACAGGTTCGGGCATGTCGCAGCTTGTCCTCAGCCTGACCATAGGCGGCCAGTCTCTCTGGGCCTTCAGCACCACCACGGAAGACGTGACTATCCGCAATCACCTTTATCAAAGGCTGGGACCATCCGAGGCCTTGCGCAGACTGGCTCGACGTTTTCCCGGAGGTTCGGCCAAGGCCGAAGTGGAACGACGCAGACGGCAGGTGGAGGACAGGAGCGATTCCGACGATGAAGTCGTCAACGTCATTTTGGAAATTGCCAATGAACTGGCGGAGGAACAATGAAAAAGCTCTTTTTTGCCCTGGCGCTTGTTCTGTTTCCGGTCCAGGTCTGGGCCGCTGGCTGCGGATGCGGTTCCATCAACGCCATGATTTCAGCGGCCAAATCTGAAACGATTCAGGCCGTCAACGCCTATACCGCTGCGGAAGCCCAGGCCATCCGTTCGGAAATTCTGCTGGCCGCACAGAATATCATCGGTACCATCAAAAGCGAAACGGCAACGGTCGTCCGGGCGCTGGTCGCGCTCAAGGAAAGCAATGTCGCCGCCATCAAGGGGCAGGCCGTCGCAGGCGAAGCCATGAAAACCGAAGATCTGTACGGCACTGCGGCCCAGCCTTCAGGGCTTTGCGGCGCAACCTCGCTGGGCGCGGGAATACAGCTCGGCGCACAGGCAGGGCAGGAAATTCATGCGACCATGAGGGAAAAACAGTTCGCCTATGCCAACACACCCGGCGCAAAGCCGGTGGAATTTCTGCACCGTATTCTGGCCGACGACCAGCCTTCCGAACCGGAAAGTCTGGATGCCCTCTTTCCGCTCCAAAGCACGCTTACGGAAGACCAGGTGGCGCAGGCGCATGAATCCATCAAGACACTGGCCAATCCCCGTCCGCTTCCCATGGTCACGGACGCACAGAAGGAAACTCCGGCGGGGCAGACCTACGCGGCGGCAAGGAAGGTTCACGAAGAACGTCTGGCCGCCGTTACCGAAGCGCTCAACCACCACGTCGTGCTGCACGCTCCCACATTGCCGGAAGACGTGACCGAATGGGCGCAGAATCAGTGGTCGGAAGCGGGAGGAAGCGGCACTCCTCCCGGCATTGTGGACGGAAAACTTTCGGAAGCCGGGCTTTACAAACTGCTCTCACAGATGCGCGTGGGCAACCCCAACTGGTTTGCCCAGATAGCCACGGCCACGGATGCCGGACTGTTGCGGGAAATGGCGGTCATGCAGGCTTTTCAGATGGAGCTTGCCCGAAAAAACATGGAGCTTATGGACCGCCTGACCGTCATTGCGGCGCTGGACTTCCTTTCCCGCATGGAAGGAACCACCGGCAGAGACATGGACGACCTTTATGCCCGCATGGTCGGCGCACAGCAGTAGGAGACCGCCATGCGCCTATTACAGCGAAAAAAGGTCGGCATGGGTGCCGGTACGATAAAAAATGCAATCGTTCCCGCTTACTTTATACACAAGAAGCCAATCCGGTTCTATATGCAGTTCCCGATATGGTTTCCACTCTCCTTTGAGGGCATGATCACGACAATGCTTAGGCAATGGTTCATCATTAAGCAAAAGCATGATTATCGTTTTCAGCTTTTGCATATCGTAGCCGCGATGTTCCACCTTTCTCAGATCACGGCGAAACTGAGCGGTAAAAGTGGAATTACGCACTTATATCCCCAACTGTCTGAAAAGGTCTTCAGCATCCTTGGCGTGAAATATTTCCTCTCCCCGTTCCGCCTTTTCTATAGTTTCACGGGTCAGTGCATTGGGAATATCGTCACTGAAGGGCAGGCGCTTTTCATGGGCCACCCTGGTCAGCGCCATGCGGCAGAGATCGGATACCGTCAGCCCCATGGTTGCCAGTACGGCGGCGGCCTCATTCTTGATGGCGGGGTCAATACGGGCGCGAACATAATCGTTGGCAGGCATAATCGTCCTCCTGTTTTTAGAAAATGTAGCTCAATTGAGCACAAAGTCAACAGCACCCTCAATGAAAAAGGGGGGAGACGCCATGGCCTCTGAACTCCCTGCCACCTCGGAAATTCTTCTGCCCACGGATGCCAGCAAGCAGATTCTCGACTCCTTCCTCGGACAGGGGTGGGATACCTGGGGAGCCGGTCTTGGAGGTTCGCAGGCTTCGGAGCTGATGCTCCAGATTTTCAGCGCCTTCAATCTGGTGGCGCTGGCCGTCATTTCCGCGCTGTTCCTGTGGGTCATGGCTCTGGCCGTGGCCGGAACGGCGCATGAAGGCGTGCCTTTCGGCAAGCGTTTCAGCTCCCTGTGGATGCCCCTGCGTTTTGTGGGGACCATGGGCGCTCTGGCTCCGATCTTCAAGGGGCTGAGTCTCTTCCAGGTGGCCATTCTGGCCTGCATCGGCTTTTCCATCAATCTCGGCAATTTCGTCTGGGAACTGGGGACCGACTACTTTGTGGAACACGCCGGTCAGATCACCGTACAGGCACCGGACCAGAACGTCACGCACTATGCGGCCATTACCAACGGCGCTCTGGAATCTTTGACGCTCCAGTATTACCTGAACGAGCGTCGAGGCATGAACATCTCGCCGGGCGGAGAATGGAACTATAAAAGCAACTGGTTCCGCTCCGGGGGAGAATACCAGTTCCTTTTCAACGGCAACGCGGGTTCCATTCAGGTGTCCTGTGTGGATGAAAGCGATGCCCTGTGCAGGGGCAAAGTCAATGCCGTGGGAACGGCCATCTCCGCTCTTTCTTCTGTGGCGCAGCAGCTTGCCGACCCGGAAACTCCGTCTTCCTCCATTGACCCCCGCGCGCTGCACAGCGCCGCCAATCAGGTCAATGCGGCCATTCTTTCCGAACTGCAAAGCTATGCCGGACAGGGACAGCTTCAAAGCAAGCTCGCCGACTTCCAGGAAAACTCCGCCCAGTACGGCTGGCTCATCGCCGGTTCTTCCTACTGGTCCATAGCATGGATCAATCAGGAAGTCCGCGAGGCCATGTACTCCGGCATCACCTACAGCCCGCACCAATATACCGTCTCCGAACTGTATGCCTGGACGCACGGCCTGCAGGACTATGAAGCCGCGAAGGAACGTGTGGCAAACTATATCAAGACCGCCTATTCCAGCCGAAGGGGAATCACGGACATCACGGCCACGCCGTCCGTGACGGATGAAGGCCGGGCCTTTGACGAGATGACCAACTGGCTGCGGGCCACGTTGAATCAGCTGGTCGCCGCAAACATTCTGCCCATTGCCGTTGAAAAGCTCTCCAGCCAGGACCCCATCATGGCGATTTCCAATGTGGGGGACTACTTCATCGGTACGGCATGGGGACTGGCCTCGGCGCTCGGCGTCGTGGATGTGGCGCATTCCATGGGCAAGGAACTGCCTCTCATAGGCAAGGCCATTCCGAATCTGGACAAGTATATCTCCTTTGCCCTGTTCGCCGTTTTTCTTCCCCTTCTGCTGTACGGGCTGGCGCTGGCCTACTATCTGCCCGCCATTCCCTTCATCCGCTGGATTTCGGCCATGGTGGGCTGGATCATCCTCATTGTGGAAGCCCTGGTCGCGGCCCCGCTCTGGCTGTGCGCCCATGCGCTGCCCGACGGAGACGGCGCTGCCGGTCAGCACGGCAAAAGAGGCTATTTTCTTCTCCTTGCCATCATCATCCGTCCTCCTCTGATGGTGGCGGGATTCTTTGCCGCCGTCATTCTCATGAACGTCCTCGGCAGACTTCTCGGAGCCAGCTTTGAGATGTTCGTCGCCGGAACCGCACAAACCAAAATTCTCGGCATTACCGGCACGTTCTCCATGCTGGTCATCCTCGGCATCGTCGTCATCATGGCGGCCAACAAGTTCTTCTCCCTCATCCATTACCTGCCGGAGCATGTGACCAGCTGGATAGGTCAGCAAATCCACGGGCTGGGAGAAAAGGAAGACCAGGCCGGAGTCAAGAGCATCTTCATCGCCTCCACCAATACCGTCAGCTCCGGGGCGCAGGGCGCAAGGGAACTTCGCGGCGACATTTCGAGGCAATGGAACAACCCCGGCTCCGGGCACGCGATGACGACGCAATCAACGTCAGGAGTTTCCCAGACTTCACGAATATCACAGGATAACTTCAGAAGCTGACGCCTATGAAAAAGTATCTCTCGACCACGGCTCTTGTTACCGCTCTTTGTGAGTCCAGACGGCAATGTTCCCTTCTTCGGAACAGACTTTGTGCCCGTGTCGCTTTTTTCCGCAGTCATCGCTCTTCCCAGGAACAACACGCAGTTGCTCAGGACTTTTCTCTGCTGCTTGCCGCCTGGGGCATCGCCGACGATGCGGATATTCCCGGCGTCATCAGGGTGCTGCGTCTGCGCGTTCCGCTTTTTATCGCTCCCGTCGTTCTCTGCGCTCTGGCGGCAATATGGCAGCGAACCATGCTGTCCGTCATCGCCCTCTGTCTCATCTCTCTGCCATGTCTTCTTGGAATCCTCACGACTCTCTGGCGCATTTCCCTTTTGCGTAACCGCCGTTTTCTGCCGTTCGGTCGCTGGCTGCTGCAAGGAGTCGGCGTCGTTTCCCATCGCCCGTAAGTCGGGCGGGGTGTGTCTTTTCATCCATAAAGGAGGTCCATCATGTTCCGCAACCTTGTGCTGTGCTTATGCTGTCTTTTTCTCGCCGCCTGCGCGGGAAGGGAGCAGTCTTCCGCTCCTCCGCCCGCCGATTTCGTATCAACCACCCTGGGACACGCGGCAGAACAGGCTCATGGAGAACTCGCCATGATCGCCAGACTGCGCGGACAGGGCTTGCAGCCTCTGCTGCTGCCTTCCGACCCTTCGCTGAATCTGCCTGTCTCCATTACCTGGACGGGACCCGTGGAAGGAGCGCTCAAGGAAATCTGCCTGCAACTCGGCTTTCGCTACAGGGAAGCGGGAACACCCTCCGCACAGGTCATGACCGTGGTGGTGCATGGGCTGAACCGTCCCGCGCATGAACTTCTGGAAGACATCGCATGGCAGATACAGCCTCAGGCCGCCGTGCGTTTCGACCCCATCAACCGCGTTCTCACGCTGGCAAGAACCACCGGTAAGGAGCTTCATTCATGACGATGTGCGCCCGTCTCATCCCTGCGCTTCGGCTCCGTCTTTTCGGTCCCCGTAAGGCGGCCTCTCTTCTGCTGGCCTTCATCGCAGCCGTCTCTCTGACCGGGTGCGCGGGAATGCGCCCGCAGAATGCTCCCACGACTCCCGTGCCCGTTCCCCCCGGCACGGTCAATGCGCCGAAAGCAGCGGACAAAACAAACGACGACCAGGCCTTCACCCCCTACGACGCCTCCTATGCTGAAGACGGCAACGGGCAATACCTGGCCGTACATGTTCCCACCGACCCTGCTTCGGGACCGCGAAAAGGCGATCCCGACGAGCTGGCGGAACTTCTGGAAATGAAAGGCGGCAGGGAAAAGGAGCATACCGCCGTCAAGCTCATGCGCCCCAGAGCCATCAAGGAGGCGGCCCGGCTTGTCACGTTTCAGACGGCCATAACCTGGCGCTACCGACAGCTTGCCGCCAGAACCGAAGAATTCAGTACCATCATGGATGCCGCCTTCAACTTTACGCCGCTTATTCTGACGCAGGGGGAAGCCCTCATCATGCCGCCGCTTCTGGCACGGGCCGGAGCGTCCATGCGGATTGAAGAGCCGGGAACCGCTACAGCAGCGAAAGCGACCTATGAAATGCTTGAACCGGCACAGTATATCGCGGTTGTTCCCCACTGGCGAACCTTTCTGATGATGGACGATTTTCCCGAACCGGAAAAACCGAACCCCGCCGTTCTGCCCCAAAACAGCGAAGAGCGGGCCATCTGGCGACGCGCCGTGCGTGATGCCTGGACGCAGGGGCTGAAAGAGGCGGATCAGCTTTACGCGGACAACGTGGCTCGGATGGTGCGGAGCTATCGCGGAGCCATGCTGTATCATCTGCTCACGGCCCAGCATCTTCTGAGCCGCATCAGCACCGCCTCTTCCGACCTGGGAATGCACACCACGGACAACGGAAACAAGCTGAACATCGGCCAGCGCGTCTATCGGATTACCGCGCCGTCATCCTTCACGGTCGCCCCGTCTCCTTCCGTAAAAAAGGGGAGAAAGTGACCATGACGAATCCCGGCTGGTATCCTCGTGAACCGCGTATCCGCTGGGACTATGCGGGCATCAACGACCTGCTGCTCTGGGGAACCCGTTGCGGCATGTCCGACCTGTGCCTGCGTTCCGCACTTCCGGCATGGATGCGCCTCAACGGAACATGGCGGATGGTCACGCAGCGGGCCATTACGACCGATGAACTTCTGTCCGCACTGGAACGTCTGACCCGGAACAATTCCGTGGCCGCGCTCATCAAGTCCGGCCAGTCGGACTATGACTTTGCCCATGAAATTGAGGAAAGCCGAGGTGTGCGCCGCCGCTATCGCGGCAATGCCACCCCGGTGGCCGACGGCTATTCCACCGGCGTCAAAATCGTGTTCCGTGCCATTCCTTCCATGCCCCCGGCCCTGGAAGACCTGCATGTGGAACAGGAAATTCTGGACCATGCCATGCCGTCAAACGGTCTGGTTCTGGTCACTGGCGTCATGGGAAGCGGAAAAAGCACGCTGCTCGCCGCCATTCTTCGACGCATCATTGAAAAGGGCGGGCGCAACGTCAGCACCTATGAATCCCCCATAGAATTCGACTTTGACGCCATACCGACCCCCGGAGGTCCGGTATCGCAAAGCACCATTCCCGAACATCTGAAATCGTTTCTTACGGCCACGCGCAACTCAACGCGCACGGCGCCGGACGTGGTGCTCATCGGGGAAAGCCGTGATCCCGATACGCTCCGGGGCATGATAGAAAGCGCGGAAATAGGCGTTGCCGCCTATTCCACGGTGCATACGCGATCCGTGCCGGAAACGCTTTCCCGCATCATCAACGTCTTTCCCATTGCGGAAAGGCTGCAAATCACGGCGACGCTCATTTCCAGTCTCAGGCTCATCATTTCCCAGCGTCTCGTTCCGTTGCCGGACAACAGCGGACGCACGGCGCTGCGCGAATATCTGGCCTTCACGCCCGAAATCCGGGAAACCCTGCTGAACACGCCCCTGGAACGTCTGATTCCGCAGGCCGAAGAACTGCTTTCCTCCTCCGGCCAGCGCATACAGGATGCCGCCGAACGCGCCTATGCCGGAGGCCACATAGGCAGGGACATCTATCAGGCCATTCTGGCGGAGCGCAAGGCAAGGCAAAACAGTCCGTCCCACACCCTCGCTCTGGAGGAAACGTCATGAACGGTGAAGTTCTCTGGCGGGATACCGGTCTCACGCCGAAAATTTTCATTCTGGATGCCCGTGCCATCTTTCCCCTGGCGCTGTGGCTGTTCCACTGGTCCTGGTGGACGGCGGCCATTGCCTGCCTGGGCATTGTGGCCCTGTTCTTTGTTCAACGCTCCGGCATGTCGCCTCTTGCCTGTCTCAGGGCGATACGCACGGCGTTCATGGGCAGACGCCGGGAGACCAGATACACCGAAACCCTCTGGCGCAAACGATGCCGCTGGTAATTCAACAACCCGAAAGGAGTTCGACATGAAAGACGTTCCGCGCAACAGTTTCGGCCTCTTTGATTCCCCTGTCCGTTGCCAGGAAAAGGAGCGCGTATCCCTTACGCCCCGGCATATTGAACGACAGCTCGACGCCGGGGCCTTCCTGATGAGCAGGGAGGACGCCGTTCTGGCGGGCTTTCTCAATCAGCACGATGAACAGGATTCCGTCATTGTGGAACTGCGGGAGGAAAACGCATGAGTGAACAGCCGCGCGAAAGGAAAAACCGCTTTCAGATAAGCCGAGAAGTCCAGGAAGAGTTCGTCAATGGCATCGCTGAAACCATGCTTTCCCTGGCGGAAAAAGCCGGGGACTGGCAACAGGGCTGGACCTCCGACACGCCTGTGGGAATGCCGTTCTGTCCCGTGACCGGCAGAGAGTACAGCGGGGCGAACCTGGTTCGGCTGCTGCTGACAACCATTGTCAGGGGATACGCCGATGACCGATGGATGACCTTCAACCAGCTTCAGAGCTTTCAGAACGCCCACCCCGAACTAAAAATGAGCATCCGCAAGGGCGAACGGGGCGTCAAGGTGCTGCGACCGGAGGAAGTCGCCTACATTGTGGAAGAAAACGGAGCCTGGAAATTCCTGACCAGGGAAGAACTCCGGCGCATCGAGGAAATGAAGGACCGGGGGCAGGACGTTCCCGACGTTCAGCGTAAAACGCTTTTCTATCCTTTCACGGTCTTCAATGCTGCCCAGATTGAAGGATTCCCCGCCAAGGAACGTCCCGCCCATGCCATGACGCAGATTGAACGGCATGAGATGGTGGAACGCTTCATCGCCAGCTCCGGCGTTCACGTCAGGCACTACGGCGGCGATCCCTGCTTCAACATGGAAAAAAACGAGGTGGCCCTGCCGTATCCCGAACGGTTCAGCGGTACGGATGAATATTACGCTGCCAAACTGCACGAGTTCTTCCATGCCACCGGGCACGAAACGCGGGAAAACCGTCAGCTGAAAAATGCGCAGACCATCAAGAGCTACGCCTTTGAAGAAATGCGCGCGGAAATGTTTTCCATGCTGGCCGGCGTGCATCTTGCGCTGCCCATGCCGGAAACGAATTCCGCCACCTATATCGCCAACTGGAATCAGAAATTTTCCGGCGGCGATGTCAAAGCCGTGTTTCAGGCGGCTTCGGAAGCGGCAAAGATACTGACGGTGCTGCATCAGTTTGAATCCGATGAACAGCCTGCGGCAAGGTGGTTTCCCAGACGGGAAGCATGGCCGGAACTGGTGGAACTTCAGAAGCAGCGCGACGCGGCCTGCGGCGTTTCCTTCCATGCCGAAGAGTCTTCCGGCTCGCAGGTCTTCGAGCGCCTTTCCCGAAACAGCGCCTTCTCCGAACCGCTGTCTTTCACCGAGGCAGCCGTTGCCTTCAAGAACACGGACAACCCGGTCACAAAAACACGCCTCATCCTTCAGAACCCGGACTTCCTCAATCTGGCCCTCAAGCAGGACCCTGACTCCGTGATGGAGCTTGCCGCGCTTTTCGACAAGATGGCCCACGTTCTCCACATGGAAATGGACGACAAACTCCGCTCGGCTCCGGGCGCTCTGGAACATGACGCTCCCTTACTGGAACAGCAGGCTGCCTCGGCGCAGCGCATGAGGATATAACGCATGAGACTTTTCATCGCTGAAAAACCGAATCTTGGAAAAGCCATTGCCAGAGGACTTGGCGGGGGACGCACGGAACAGGGCTGTATCCGGTGCGGAGACAACATCGTCACCTGGTGCTTCGGCCACCTTCTTGAACCCGCCTATCCTGAAGCCTACTGCCCGGAATATGCCCAATGGCGACGCGAACATCTGCCCATCATTCCTTCCTCATGGAAATATGTGGTCAAGCGCACGTCGAAAGCACAGCTCGACACCATCGGCAAACTGCTGCGCGACGCCGCCTCCGTCGTCCATGCGGGCGACCCTGACCGGGAAGGTCAGCTTCTTGTTGATGAAGTGCTGGAACATTTCCGCTATCGCGGCCCTGTCTTCCGTATCTGGCTGCCTTCCCTGGATGACCGCTCCGTCAGCATCGCCCTCGGCAACATCACGGACAACGCCGCCAATGCTCCTTTGCGGGACGCCGCCCGCGCCAGAATGATGGCCGACTGGCTGGTCGGCATAAACGCCACCCGCGCCCTGACCATCACAGGCAGAGAAAACGGACGCACGGAAGTGCTTTCCCTCGGCAGAGTCCAGACGCCCACGCTGGCGTTGGTTGTGGCCCGCGACAGGGAGATCGCCCATTTCAAGCCCTCGGATTATTTTGTGCTGCGGGCAAGCATCATCCACCCCCACGGAGAATGTTCCGTCACCTTCGTGCCTTCCGACTCGCAGGACGGACTGGACAGCTCCGGGCGTCTTGTGGACCTTGCTCAGGTTGCCGCCGTTCTGGAATCGGTCAACGGCAAGGAAGGAACGGTTCTGGAATCTCTGCGGGAAAAGAAAACCAGACCCGCCCCCTTGCCTCATTGCCTCTCTTCCCTGCAAAAATCCGCTTCCGCCAGACTCGGCATGTCGGCCAAGCGCGTCCTGGATGTCGCCCAGAGCCTTTATGAAAAGAAACTCACCACCTACCCCAGGACAGACTGCCGCTATCTGCCGGAAGAGCAGCATGGCGAAGCCGCATCCATTCTAAGCCGCCTTGCCGGAGTCTCCGGCCTGGAGCAGCTTGCGGGCAAGGCGGATTCCCGCCTGAAAAGCACGGTCTGGAACACGAAAAAGATTACCGCCCACCACGCCATCATTCCCACCGGGGAACCTGCGGAAAGCCTTGCCGGGGAAGAACGCGCCCTTTTTCTGCTGATCGCCACGGCCTACTGTCTGCAATTTCATCCGCCCATGCGCTATGAAGCCCAGAAAATCGCCGTTGCTCTCGGAGATACCCGATGGGAAGCCTCAGGGCGGCGACTGCTGGAGGCCGGATGGACGGCGCTTTCCAGGGATGACGATGATTCCGATGAACAGGAGCAGGAACTTCTGCCGCTCATGGAACAGGGCGACGCCGTGCGCTGCCGTAACGCGGAAAGCGTGCGGAAAAAGACTTCTCCTCCCTCACGATTCAGCGAGGGGAGCCTGATTGACGCCATGGCCCACGTCCATCTTCTGGTCAAGGACGGTCAGGCGAAAGCCACGCTCAAGGAAAGCAAGGGCCTCGGAACCGAAGCCACCCGCGCCAATATCATTGAGACGCTGAAAGAACGCGGCTATCTCGTCGCCGAGAAAAAATCCATCGTATCCACGCCGCTGGGGCAGGAAATCATCGACCTGACGCCGCCCGCTCTGAAAGACCCCATCACCACCGCCGCATGGGAAGACCAGCTTGAAGCCATCGCCCAGGGCAAGGGCAGTCTGGACGCTTTTCTCTCGGAACAAAAACGTCTTCTGCCGACGCTGCTGGCTCCGATTCTGGAACGCAAAGCCAGCCCCGCCCATGTCTGCCCCGACTGCGGGGCCGCTCTTCAGCGCCGTAAAAGAAAAAAGGACGGCTCATGGTTCTGGAGCTGCTCCGCCTATCCCGGCTGCAAGACCATACTTCCCGATGACAACGGCAAACCGGGAAGTCCCAGACCGAAACCCACGCTTTCGGAACACGCCTGCAAAGCCTGCGGCAAGCCTCTCGTCCTGCGCAGCAGCGCCAAAGGGAAGTTCTACGGCTGTTCCGATTATCCCCGCTGCAAGCAGATATATCCGGTCGGAGAAAACGGGGCCCCCGTTTTTGAAGGCCGGAAAGGGAGGAAGGAACAATGAGGACTGCGCTTCTCCTTATCCTTTGTCTGGTACAGGCTTTTCCCTGTTTTGCGGCTTCCTGTCAGGATATGCGGGATGCCGTCGGCTCGGCCATGCAGCAGCGCAACGGACGAGTATCCGATACTCACAACACCATGATTCCCGACCCTGAATCCGAACGGGATGCGCTGTCCGGCTGTCTCGGCTCCATCAATGCCCTCGGCGACGCTTTCAGCCTTGGCGTGACGTTGCCGGGCATGGACCAGATCGTCGCGGGAATGTGCCATCAGGTTGACTCCCTCATTCAGCAGAAAATCAACGATGCTCACAATCAGGTCCTCAACTCCATAAACGGCATCGGCGGCAACAATCCGTTCAAGGTGTACGGCACGGGCGGAGACTATGTGGTGAAGCTCAAGGAGAAATTGAAATGAGAACGCTCTGCCTTTTTCTGAGCATCCTTTGTCTGTCTCCCGGCATGGCCTTCTCCGCCGAACGGGCCAAAGTCGTCGTTTCGATGACACGACCTCTGACCACGGGCTGTGTTCTGAATGCCGCCCGTGCGAGCGGAATGCCTCCTGCCGCGCTTTTCGGTCTGCTCGCCACGGAGGGAGGAAGCATGGGCGAAGCTCTGAGCAACACCAACGGCACCTGGGACCTGGGCTGTTTTCAAATCAACACCGTTCACGTCAATGAACTGGCCGCCATGGGCATAGCCCCGGAAACCCTGCTTCGGGACGGCTGCGTCAACGCCTATGCGGCGGCATGGCTGCTCCGCAAGGAGTATGAACGGACCGGCGATCTCTGGCTGGCCATAGGCGCGTATCATTCCAGAACGCCCCATCGCAGGGATGCCTATATCAGAAAGGTCAGAACGAACCTGGAAGAACTGCGTCGCCGGGGTATCTCCAGCCTCTCTTCCCTTCAGGAGGCGCAGCCGTGAGTCAGCTCCGCGACGAAAGAGACGACATGCTTTTTCTGTGGTTTGCGCTTCTGGTGCTGATTTTTGTCGTCATCCCGGCTCTGTACGCAGCGCATAAGGGAAGCGTCAACGCGCCTCTGGTCTGGCTGGCAAGTATCCAGCTCAGAGTCTTTGCGCCTTTTTCAGAAGAAGTACGGACCATCCTTGAGCGTCTCACCGAGGTGGAACCCGCCGCGCTGACCTGGGAACAGGTGCGGGGATTGCTGCGCTATGCCGGGTCATGGATGCGATGGCCGCTCGCGCTGCTTCTGCTTTTGTGCGGCTGCACCGCCATTTTCATAGGACGGGTGGGAAGGCTCGTCCGGCATTTCAGCATGAAAAGCCTGCTGAAAAACAACGCGGAATCCTTCCCCTGTCTCAGACCGGTCGTTGGTCGCGGCAAGTACCTGCTTTCGCCCAAATCCTACGATTCCGGCTTATGGCGCATTGCCCGAACTCCCGTTCAATTCGCGCTGGAACAGAGACTTCTGCTCAATGAAAACGGTGAAGCCTTCACTCCGGAACAGGCTCTGCATAACGGGCTGGCGGATACGGAGCTTCCCGCATGGGGCAATGCCAGGCTGGATGAAGACAAAGCTCTCGCCGCCTTTCAGGACCAGCTCGGCAAACCGTTCGAGAAGTATACGGCCATGACTGCCTGCCGTCGTGCGCTGGCCGCCGCATTCCTGGCCTATGCGGACGGCGACAAAAAAGGCTGCGTTGCCGTACTGGATGCCGTCTCATCCTCCTATCGGGAAAAACGCGACAGGGCGACATGCCCCGTTCTGGAACAAAAAAACTTCCATCAGAATCTGAACCGCATCTGGGAAAAGCATCAGTCCGTTCTTTCCGAAAAATCCCTCCGTATCCACGCGGCATTCGAGCTTCCGTGGTTCATGGCTCTGCTGTGCCGGGCAAGGAAAAAAGGCGTTCTGGCCAGTTCCCAGTTTCTGTGGCTTCGCCCGTTGGACAGGCCGCTCTGGTACGCGCTCAACCAATGCGGGGGAAGAACCGCGTGGGTGGAAAGCCTGGCTCCCTGGGCGCACTACAAGGCAGAAGAACAGGCGGGGCAGGCCCTGACCGAGCCTCACGTCGATCTCGCCGTCACGAGTCTCAAGGATTCCTTGTCCGCCCAGGGCTGGCTGACGGACATCTTCATTCCGCCCATGTTCGAGCAGTCCTTTACGCCTGCCGTGGAGCAGGCGGAACCTGTGTCGGATATGGTGTACGCCGCAGCAGAAAACGACCCGGAATACGATGCCAACGACGACCCTTCCCTGGCGGAAGAACACTATTGAGGTGCGTATGGAACGAAAAATCAGAGGTCTTGAAGACCACGAAACGCAGGAACGGAAACGGCTCTTCCGGGATGTGCGCTCCCCGCTGCAACGCCTGGGAGACACGCTCAGGCTCGGCCATGTGCAAACCGGCGGCATCTTTGCGGCGGGGGTGTGTCTTTTTCTTTTTCCCTCGCTCTCCATGCCGTTCTTTATCGCCGGGCTTGCTCTGTTTGCCGCCCGCTGCGTCTATGTCGAAGACGAAAGGCTGCCTTTCCGAATGCCGCTCGGTCTCTCCGGCACGGATAAAGGCGATCCTCTGCCCGGCAGACGCGGCTACGCCAGACCGGAGGGCATCTTCTTCCTGGGAAACAGGGTACAGGACCAGAAAGAACTCTGGCTGAAGGCCAAGGACATTCTTACCCACTGCCTGCTTTTCGGCACCACCGGTTCCGGCAAGACGGAAACCCTCGTTTCCCTTTCATACAATGCTCTGGCTACGGGAAGCGGGCTGTTCTACATCGACCCGAAAGCAAGTCCGAAACTCGCCGTACAGATATGGCAGATGGCCCGCTTTCTGGGACGGGACGACGACTTCCGCGTGCTGAACTACGGCACTTCCGGCAAAGTCAAAGGAAAAACTCCGCGCCGTCTTTCCAACACCAACAATCCCTTCACCTTCGGCAGTGCGGAAGCCCTGACGCAGCTTCTTGTTTCCCTCATGCCCGCGTCCGACGGGGCGAACAGCATCTTTGCCGACAAGGCGCAGGCGTTGATTTCCGGCGTCATGTACGCCCTGGTGGACCTGCGCGACAAAGGGCTGCTCAAGCTCTCCACCAGCGTCATCCGTGAATCGCTGGCGCTTGAAAAATGTGTCGCCCTCGCGCTGCGGGCGGAGCTTGATGAAGAGTCCCGCGCCTCCATCCATGCGGCTCTCGGCACCTGCGGCTGGATTGCCGGACGGGAAATGAAAGACCAGCCCCAGTCCTTTGCGGAGCAGTTCGGCTATGCCCAGAGCTACTTCGGAAAGGCCCTTTCCAGCCTGACGGACACCTATTCCCACATCTACGGGGCTGAAGACGGAGAAGTCGATTTTGCCGACGCCATCATGCAGCGCCGCGTGCTGGTCGTTCTTCTGCCTTCGCTGGAAAAAGCCCCCGCAGAACTGGCCAGCCTCGGAAAAATCAGCCTCTCCGCCATACGCAACGCCTGTGCCGTGGGCCTCGGCGCACATATTGAAGGCGACGCCGCCGACGTGCTGGAAGCCCTGCCCACGGACACTGTGGGCATCGGCCCGTATCTGTGCATCGTGGATGAATATGCGGCCATCGTCACCCCCGGCTTTGAGGTCGTGCTGACACAGGGGCGCGGTCTCGGCATAGCCGCCATCGTCGCCTCCCAGGATTACGCCGGTATTCTGGAAGCGGACAAAAAAGGCGCGCAGCAGATGGTGGCCAACACCTCCATAAAAATCTTCATGAAAATGCAGGACGCGGAAAAAACCTGGGAACTCATACGGGGACAGGCCGGCCAAGGCACCGTCCTCCGCACCACCGGCTTCAACGTCAACGAAAAAATAAGCGCAGGTTACCGCGACGCCATGAACACCACCGTGGAACAGGAAGACCGCGTCGTCCTGCGCGACTTGCAGGAACAGATCGAAGGCGAAGCCCATTTCATCTTCAGCGGGCAAATCGTCCGGGGCACCATGTTCTTTGCCAACCCTTCCCTGAAAAAAGCGCAGCTGCGCGTCCCCCAGCTTGTGCAGCTCTCCCAGGAGAAACACTATGACCATGCGGCATAAAAGAGAAAAAGCCCGGCTAGCTGAAAATGGTCGCCAACCTTGCAAGAACTTCATCCATAATGACGGGCGGTACTTGTTCCAGCCGTCTGCCGGATCTCGCCCGCAAGTCCAGCGCCCTGGGCTGGTCACAACGAACTACTCCTGTAGTACGCGTGCCGCATCCGCTGAGCGACACGGCGAATCCTGCAGTACGGGCAAAATTCCCCCCGCTGGTAATCGGCAACACTACGGGAACCTGCGTCACTCTGTTGAACTCGTCGGGAGAAATCACCAACACCGGTCGCGTTCCCTGTTGCTCATGCCCTTCTGTAGGATCAAGCGTCACCAGATAAATATCACCACGCCGCATCAGATCAGCTCCCCGCCCGTGGCTCCAGCCCCGGTCCACACTCCATCCTCAGGGGAAAGCGGCGCGGAAGCATCACACTGGGCCAACAGTTCCTGCAGGCTGTACTTCTTCCTGACGTTCGGCTCAATAATCAGACGCCCGGATTCCACGGCCATGCTTACCGATGACCCCGATTCCATTCGCAGCATTTCCAAAATGGCGGGAGGAACGGCCAGCATCACTGAACCGCCGACTTTTCTCAAATTAGCTGTGTACATCGTCATCCTCCATAAGTTATATTTTTATATAACTCGCAATCGCCAATATGGCAAGTCCCCTTCGACAATACCGCACCGGAGAACAGTTATGACGCGACTCGTACAACTTATTACTCTTTTCATCTGTCTTTTGTCGGGATCGGTTCCTTCTGCCCATGCCGGAACGCCCGTGTCCGACCGGATAGCCGTGGAAGCTGGCGTAAAGGCGGAACTTTCAAAAGACCTGGCGCTGCCTTACGCGCCCGATGCTGCCCTTTCCGGCAGAACCTGTCTGGACGGCAGGCCGACAAAAGAATTTCAGGGCGACATCATGGAATACTGGGTCAACCTGGAATGTCCTTACTGCGGCATTGAGGAACCGCTCCGGGCACAGCGGGAAAATCCCGGCATGTGCATTGTCGTGCGTCACAGCCCTTCGGACAACTACGGAGAGTCGTTGAAAAAAGCCCTGAGCTTTGAAGCACTCCTGCGCTTTTCTCCGAACGCCGCGCACAGCTTCTGGAATGCCGTGGTGCCCCGGACACCTCTCGGCGTTCCGAAACCCTATGAGGCTGCGCTGCAAACGGCGCTTCAGGATGCGGCCATTGTGCCGGAAGACTTTGCCGACTCTCTGCAACAGGTCGCTCCTGTCGTAGGCGCGGATATTATCGCCTCGCAATCCAGAATCACCTCAACTCCCACCTGGATTCTGGACGGCATTCGTTTTCCCGCCTGTGATTTCACGGCCTCACAAGTGCCGCTGGCTCTCGAACTCGCCCATAAGGCCCGCGCCGACGACGCCGATGCCAAAGAACGCATCGTCCAGATGATTACGCGCGGCCTTTTGAATGAGTCCGTTTTATGACGCCCTCTTTCCCTGACCCGTCTTGACGAACGCTTCCCTTCTCACTAATCTTATAAGTAAGATTTATCTTGTAAATAAGATTTCAGGGAGAACTCATGGAACTTGCCAAGGTCACTTCGCGCGGTCAGATCACGCTGCCCCTCGCCATTCGCAGAAAGCTCGACGTGAAGGAAGGGGATAAGGTTGTTTTTTATGAAGAAAACGGGCGCATTGTCGTTGAAAACGCCGCAAAGCTGACAATCGCCCAGGAAAAAAAGCCCGGCGAGTAGGAACAGGCTGTCTTCATTTCGACGCGCCGCCTTTCCTCCGCCCAGCGGCAAGGAAAGGACAGTATGGCCAGACGGCGCAAGCAGACCAGTGATTCCCGTCAGTTGTCGCTGTTCGACATCATGGTCAGCCATATCGAACAGATCAGGGAAGAAAACATTCAGGATGACATAAGGGAAGAAGCCGGAACACGGATACTCCGGGAGCCGACGCACGAACAGCCCCCGTCCGCTACGCCTCCGGTCAGCCCCGCCTCACACGAAGAACTTCCGAAAGAACCGGAACATCCCGGCAAACGGAAGCCGCTGCTTCCGCCCGATGACAGCATCCCCCCGAAAAGGCTCGGCGTGAACGGACGCGGTTTCTCTGTTTATGAAACGTCGGACGGGGGACGCATGTACAGTCCTTCCCTGGACATCGTGCGCTTCATCGACGGCGACAGGGACACACCGGAAGAGCTGTTCCGGAAAGGAAACGAAGACTACCTGACCGTGCAGGAAGTCGCGGCCTTCAGACAACAACATTCCTCAACTCAGGAGGTTTCCCATGCTGGACAGACAGACAAACCCGCTGGACATCGCCAGAACCGTTCTCAAGCCAGAAACCATTCACGACCTCAAGGTCAGAGGGTTCACCAATTCA
This sequence comes from Candidatus Mailhella merdavium, assembly GCA_019119045.1. GTDB lineage: Bacteria > Desulfobacterota > Desulfovibrionia > Desulfovibrionales > Desulfovibrionaceae > Mailhella > Mailhella merdavium. Next base: position 27,726 of record DWXS01000066.1, read on the forward strand.
GCCTACTTGATTCTCGACCGCTGGGCACTGAACAGTCCCGACGAACTGAAGCGCCTGGAAGAGGAAGGGAATCTGGCCTTGCAGATACGACTGGATCAGCAGCAGGCCATAGAGAAGAGGACGCTGTGCAGCGAATCCGCCCGGCAGGCGAGCCTGCGGGGGATGTCGGACTGGGAGATTTTGGAAAGCTGCGGGGTGGAGATGAACCTGAAAATTACCGGATAAGCCCGGAAGATCAGCTTGGCGTCGGCGGCGCAAAGAAAAAATATGCGGATAACCTCGCCGCCATACGTCTGCTGAAGCAGCTCCAGGCCAACGGCGCGAAACTGGCCACCCCGGAAGAAAAAAGCACGCTGGTGCATTTTGTCGGATGGGGTGGTCTTCCGCAGGTCTTTGACCCCAAAAACGACAAATGGGCGGCGGAATACCGGGAACTTCAAGGCGTACTCTCCCCCGATGAATACGCGGCCGCCCGGCGCTCCACACAGGACGCTCACTATACCTCGGAAACCGTCATCAGGGGCATCTATCAGGGGCTTTCCAGACTCGGCGTTGAAACGGGAAAGGAACTCCACATTCTCGAACCTTCGGCGGGTATCGGCAATTTTATCGGACTTTGCCCGGAAAGTTTCCAGGCCCGGTTCCTGGCCGTGGAACTGGAACCGACAACAGCGGCCATTGCCGCATACCTGTACCCCAAAGCCCGCCACATCAATAACGGCTTTCAGAACATCCCCCTCAACACGCCGAGTTTCGACCTTGCAGTGGGCAATCCTCCTTTCGGGAATCAGTCTCTCTACGACCCCGAATTTCCCGAACTGAAAAAATTTTCCATCCACAACTATTTTCTCGCCAAGTCCATGCGCCTGCTGCGCGAGGGCGGCATAGCCGCCTTTGTGGTCAGCCGTTACTTCATGGATGCCGTCGATTCCTCCGCCCGCGAACATATCGCGGGATATGCCGACTTCCTGGGCGCGGTGCGCCTGCCTGAAACCGCTTTCCGGCAAAATGCCCTGACGGATGTCACCACCGACATCGTTTTCTTTCAAAAGCACAACGGCGAAAACAAGCGGAGTCTGGAGTGGCTCCACACGTCCAGCATGGAAGTGGACGACCTCAAGCACGGCGGCAGGCGCACCGCCGTGGTCAACAGCTACTTCGCTTCCCGCCCGGAACAGATCATCGGAAGAATGGCGTATTCCGGGGGCATGTTCGAGGACAGCCTGAACTGTGTGTCCGATGCGTCTCAGACAGACCTCGGCGAAGAAATAGCCAGGCGTCTGGACGCGCTGCCTGCCGTGCAGTTCAGCCCCTTACCCTCTGCCGAAGTCCGTGAAGCCGAATCCGTCCTCAATCATGACTTCCTGGCTTCCGACTACTTCCAGTCCCTGAAAATGGGCGCACTCTGCGTTGAACCTCAAAGCAGAAAAATCGTCTTCAAGACTTCCGGGGAGTTCGGCGACGGAGGTTATGAACCCGTCACCGTAAAAAATGAAACCGCCCGACTGCGCCTGGCTTCCATGATTCAGCTCAGGGATACCCTGCGTGAGCTGCTCAATGAGGAAAAAGGCGAAGGAAGTGAAAGTCGTATGGCGAACCTGCGCCAGCGGCTCAACACGCAATACGACGCCTTTGTCAAAAAATACGGGCACCTCAACTCACAAACCAACCGCAGCCTCATGCGGGAAGACCCTGAACACGCTCTGCTGGAATCCCTGGAAGCGGACTACGACAAGGGCATTTCGCCGGATGTGGCCCGCAAGACCGGCAGACAGGCCAGACCCGCTTCCGCCAGAAAAGCTGCCGTATTCCGACAGCGTGTGCTTAAACCGGCGACGCTCGCCCAACAGGCGGAAAGCCCCAAGGATGCCCTTGTCATAGCGCTTCGGGAAAGCGGCAAGGTGGACTTTGCCCGCATGGAACAGCTTCTCGGACGCTCCACCGATGTCATTCAGCGGGACTTGCAGGAACAGGGCCTTATTTTTCTCAACCCCGCCACGGAACTCTGGGAAATCAGGGATAAGTATCTCACGGGCAATGTCCGGGCAAAACTGCGTCAGGCACGGGACGCCGCAAGCTCCGACCCTCGCTTTCTGCCCAATGTGGAAGCGCTTACGGAGGCTCTGCCGCCCGACATAGAAGCCGTGGACATCGGCGTCAAGTTCGGCTCCGCCTGGCTTCCTCCTTCCGTCATATCGGACTTCATCGAACATCTGCATGGCGGAAAAGGCTCTCAGCAGGTGGATTACCTGCCCACGCTCGGTCGATGGAGCGTCCGTGTCTATCTGTACGATGCCGCGCTGAATACCAACGTCTGGGGCATCCCGGAATACCCTGCGGAAAAAATCATTGAAGCCCTTCTGATGAACAAGCCCATCAAGGTGGAAAAGGAAACCGGCCAGCGCGACGAACAGGGCAGACCCATCACGGTTCTGGACCAGGAGCTGACCGCCGCAGCCATGCAGAAGGCCGACGAAATAAAACTGGCCTTCACGGACTGGATATGGACGGATGACGACAGAAGAGCCAGCCTGTCCAGGCTCTACAACGACCGCTTCAACACGAACGTGCCTCCCAGGTATGACGGCTCCCATCTTGAGCTGGTCGGCGCTTCTTCAGAAGTAAAACTTCGGCCTCACCAGAAGGATGCCGTCTGGCGGGCCATTCAGGAAGGCACGGCCCTGTTCGATCACGTCGTCGGCGCGGGAAAGACCATGGCCTGCATAGCGACCATCATGGAATCCAAGCGCATGGGCTTTGTTTCCAAACCGATGGTGGTCGTCCCCAACCACCTTCTCCACCAGTGGCGGGATGAGTTCTACAAGCTCTATCCCAATGCCCATATTCTGGTGGCGGACAAGACCGACTTCACCAAACAGAACCGGGAACGGCTTTTTTCCCGTATTGCGACCGGAGACTGGGATGCCGTTATCGTCGCGCACAGCTCCTTCCGTAAAATCGACATGCCTCACGACATTCAGCGGGAGATTCTGAAGGAGCAGATAGACGCCGTGCTGGAAGCCATTGAGGCCGTGAAGGAGGCGGAAGGAGGCCGGGCCACGGTCAAGCAGCTTGAAAAGCAGCGGGAAAACATGGAAGCCCGCTATGAACTTCTGCTCGCAGGAACGGGGAAAAAGGATACCTCCGTTGATTTCGCCGACCTGGGCGTGGACGCGCTCTTTGTGGACGAAAGCCACGAGTTCAAGAACCTTGCCTATCAGACCACCATGAACGTCTCCGGTCTGGGCAATATCACAGGTTCGGCCAAGGCGCTCGACCTCTTCATCAAATGCCGCTACCTGCAACGGAAAAATGAAGGCCGGGGCGTGTACTTTCTGACCGGCACCCCCATATCGAACACCATTGCCGAAGTGTACACGCTCCAGCGCTACATGCAGTATGAGGAATTGCAGGCCAAGGGCATAGACCATTTTGACTCCTGGGCCTCCACCTTCGGCCAGGTCACAAGCGGCTGGGAGCTCGACGCCACAGGGGTGAACTACAAACTCTCATTTCATGTCCAAATAGACTTATCCAGACTCATAATATTTTATATTTCAATATATTATCTAAAATTATCCATCCAGGAAAGTCCAGGAAAAGCGTCTTGCATCTCGCTGTTTTCCGGGTATTATTCAGGGTATTCATACAAATTGGCATCTTGAAATATTCTCAGATAATCCTTTGAGAATACTGCAAATATTTTTATTTGTGGGTATCGGATGCCATTGGATTCATGAGGATTTACGGGCACCCCTGACACGGAGAAAATTATGCTGGATGACCACATTATTCAAGGCTTGAAAGCCGCCGACAAACCGAAAAAGTATGCGGACGGAGGTGGGCTGTTTCTGTTCATTCCGGCCAGCGGCAAAAAACTCTGGCGGCTGGCGTACCGTTTTGAACGAAAGGCCAAGCTCCTTTCCTTCGGCGAGTATCCCCAAGTATCACTCCGCGCCGCACGGCAACGCCGGGATGAAGCCAAGGCCCTGCTCAGGGACGGCATTGACCCGGCGGAACACAGGAAGGCCGCGCGGGCATCTGCCTCCAACGTTACGTTCCAATCCGTGGCTATGGAATGGTACGAACGGGAAACCCTTCACTGTAAAAACCGCTATCGCGCCTTCATAAGGCAGGGGATGACGGAATATTTCTTTCCTGCCTTCGGCGGCAAGGCCATGACGGATGTTACCGCCGAGGACATTATGAGCGCCATCGAACCGTTGCGGCAATCCAGGAAATTGCGCGGAGGCCGCAGGCTGACGGATGTGTGCGGCCAGATATGCCGCTATGCCGTCGCCACCGGCAAGGCCGCACGGGACGCCACGGAAGAACTGCCCGCGTCGTTACGTTCCAGACAGACAGGCCACAGAGCCGCCGCGCTCGACGCCGGAAAACTCGGCCAGATTATGCTGAATCTTGAGCGGCATGACGGCTATTTCCCTGTACGATGTGCCCTGCGACTGGTTCCCCTGCTGTTCGTCCGTTCCGGTGAATTGCGCTGTGCCGAATGGAACGAATTTGATTTCTCCCGCAGACTCTGGGTTATCCCCGCGCAACGCATGGCAGCGAAATATGAGCATGTTGTACCTCTCGCGCCGCAGGCAGTCAAAATTCTCAGGGAACTGAAGGAATACTCCGGTCATGGAACACTGCTGTTCCCCGGCGTCCGTTCTCCTGAACGCCCCATCGACATATCCACCATCACCGTTTCCCTGCGCAGACGCGGATATGACGGCGTAAAACTGTCCTTTGACGGAATCCGCTCCCTTGCCGCCAAATTGCTGCTCGTCCTTGGGTACGAACAGAACATCATCGACATGCAGTTGGCGCACTCCGGGCGCACACGTTTTGACCCGTGGCAACATCTGCCGGAAAGAAAAATCATGATGCGGGAATGGGCCAGGTATCTTTTTCTCCTGCGAGACAAGGCGTTGCGGGATACATCCAGTCAGGGAGGTACGTCATGCTGACCGATACGCAAATCAGAAATCTGAAGCCCGCTGAAAAAGCGAAAAAGTATGCGGACGGCGGCGGACTGTACCTCTATGTTGCCAAAACCGGCTCAAAACTCTGGCGTATGGCGTACCGTTTCAACGACAAGGAAAAGCTGCTCAGTTTCGGGGAATATCCGATTGTCTCCTTAAAAGATGCCCGGACAAAACGGAATGAGGCGAAAAAGCTGCTTGCCGACGGTATTGATCCGAGCAGGCACAAAAAGGAGATGAAAAACGCCGCCCTCCTCGCGGAAGCCAATACCTTCGAGCATGTTGTCCGTGAATGGCATGAAACGCAGACAATCCACAATTCCCCAAAAGACAGGAAGAGGAAACTGTCCACGTTCGAGTTCCATCTTTTCCCCGCTTTGAAACGGAAGCCCATTTCCGAAGTCACGGCGCAAGACCTGCTGTTGATACTCAAGCCGCTTGAAAGAAAGGGAAAGGAGCTTATCGCCCACAGAATCATCCAGTATTGCGGCATGGTTTTCCGCTACGCCGTTGCCACAGGCAGAGTGACGCGCAACATTGCCGCCGATCTTCGCGGAGCCATACGTCCGCATCAGGGCAGGCACAGGGCCACCATCGTTTCCGCTGAAAAAATCGGCGTGCTTCTGAACAGGCTGGACAACTATCACGGACACTTTCAGGTCAGGTGCGCACTGCGCCTTTTTCCCCTGCTCTTTGTCCGTTCCGCCGAACTTGTCCGCGCCGAATGGAGCGAGTTCAATCTGGAAACGCGGGAATGGCACATACCGGCCGAACGCATGAAGATGCGAAAGCCGCACATCGTTCCGCTGTCATCACAAGCCGTTGCCATTCTCAAGGAGCTTCATGCCGTCACCGGGGATGGAACATATCTTTTTCCCTCAAGGAACAGTGTGAGGAAGCCTATCCACTACTCCACGCCCTTGCAGGCGTTACGCGCTATGGGGTACGGCAAGGAGGAAATGTGCATTCATGGCTTTCGGTCTATGGCCTCAACCCTGCTCAATGAACAGGGCTTTGACCCTGACTGGATAGAACGCCAACTGGCCCACAAGGAAAAGGACACTTCCCGTATCGCCTACAACCATGCCCAATATCTTCCCCAGCGACACCGCATGATGCAGGCATGGTCTGACTATCTGGACTGCTTGCGCGAAGAGACACAGAAGGACAGTGAAATGCAGTAGCGGTTTCTGAGACCTGCAAAAGACAAATGCGTCCAATATAGCCCAGTGAAAACATTAATTTTATATGCTATTAGAGTTATGCAATTTCAACAAGTTACAGGAATACATCTTTAAACATAAAAACATGTCAAGTGGTATTTTGAATTTTTTTTGAACACAAGCGGCATCTCACAGGACAATATTGGGTTTATCCTGTTGCATACGAGAACCTTAAAAGAGAAAGAGCGGGAAAACCCATGATATACTGTGCCGAACATAACCAGAAAGGAGAACATCCATGCACAATACACCCAATAACGCTCTGCTTCGTCTGCCGCAGGTACTCGCGCTCATTCCCGTCAGCCGCAGCGCATGGTGGGCGGGCTGCAAAAGCGGCCGCTATCCGAAACCCGTCAAACTCGGCCCGCGTACAACGGCGTGGAGGGCATCGGATATTGCCGCGCTTCTGGAAAAGCTCACAGCCGAAACGGAGGAAAAATGAACCTCGTTTCTTCCCCGGCTCTTCGTCCGTCACACCCGCACGGGTGCCGGAAGCGGTCATTCGGTCAAGGCCATGCCCTGTCGGGCCGCTTCGCGGGCCTTGACCGGATGCCCTTGCTTTCCGGCTATGGATGCTTGCGGGCGACGGACGAGGAAGCCTCCGGCGGGGGCTCGGTCAAAGGAAGTCCGCAGTTCAAAAACACAAAGGCAACAACACAAAAAAGCGTTTTTCGCCTCCCGCGGTTTTCCCGCATACCGACATGCGGCGGGCATGATGTACACAAATCTGCCCCGGCTTGCGCTCCACAGAATCTTCCCGATACATACGGCGTTGCCTCACACTCGGCGTTCAGATGCCCGCACCGTCATGCGCGTTATGCCGACCTTGCCTTGCGTCGGATACTGACTACACGGCTTGCGCATAGAGTTCGGGCATTCGCCGCATACCGCTTCCTCATGTGCCGGATGTTTATCTGGAGCCGTCAGTATACCCACCAGCGACACGTCGGATACAACTCCGCTCCACAGCCGATACGCACCCGCCACATTTCCGATGCTCGCATCATGCATCCCCGTTTTTGCGCGGATGCCTGTTCATTCGTCCGGCGTTATCCTGCTGGGCCAGCCTACGTTTCGTCTATACGCTGCGCGTATAGCCTCACGGCTGGCAAGGGGCGCTGCCCCTTTGAACCCCGCAAAGCCCAAAGGCAGGGAATGCGGTGAAGCGCGTCAAGCCTGTTCGCACCACCGCCATCATCGTGCGCGTGTTCCCGGAGGAGCGCGACATCCTCCGCTTCAATGCGGGGCTGCACGGCATGAGCATGTCGGAGTACATCCGCCAGACCTGCCTTGGCATCCGCCTGCGGAAAACGCCGGAAGAGAAAAGGCGACTGCGGGAACTTGCCCGCATTGGAACGAACATCAATCAGCTTGCGAGATGGGCCAACACCTACAAGCGAGCGGCGGAAGCCGTGGAGGTATTGACGGCGTTGGCGGGCATCGAGCGGCGTATTGCCGGGTTCGCATCATGCGCTTCAGCGGAAAGTGAACCGGAGGCCGAGTCATGCTGATGAAGGTCTTTCCGCACGGCACTGGAGAAGGCGACAAGCCCAGCCGCTATCTTGTACGCCCGGATTATCCGGGAAGAGACACAGCCCCGCCCCAGGTGTTGCGCGGCGACCCTGCCATGACCCGCGCGCTTATCGACAGCATAGAGCGGCGATGGAAATTCACTTCCGGCGCTCTGTCGTGGCACCCGGAGGAAAAGATCAGCGAGGCACAGGAAGAGGAAGTCATGGACGCCTTTGAACGCGTGGCCTTCGCCGGTCTGGAAGCGGATCAGCGCAATATCCTCTGGGTGAGGCATACCCATGCCGGGCATCACGAGCTGCATTTCCTCATCCCGCGCCTGGAACTTTCCAGCGGCAAGGATTTCAACGCCTGCCCACCCGGCTGGCAAAAGGATTTTGACGTGTTCCGCGACCTATTCAACTGGCGCGAAGGCTGGGCGCGGCCGGACGATCCGGAGCGAACGCGGGATGAACTTCCGAAAAAGGCCGACCTGTTCAAGGCGCGAATGGCGAGATGGGGCAAGGAAATCAGGGAAAGCGACCGCGACCGGGCCAAAGAGGTTATCCATGCTTTCCTCAAGGAAAAAGTGACGCAGGGGCTTGTCCGGAACCGGGAAGATGTTCTGAACGCACTGAAGGAACAGGGGCTGAACATCAACCGCGAAGGCAGGGACTACATCAGCGTCATTGCCCCGGACAGCGGCATGAAGATGCGCTTCAGGGGAGGCTTTTACGCCAGAGGCTGGACGCCCAAAGTCGCTCAGGATGAAGAATCCGAGGAAAAGAAAAAGGAAACGGCGCGGAGCATGGTCGCTCGTCTGCAACCGGCTTTTGAGCGCGTCATTGAAAAACGCGCCGCCTGCAATATCAAACGCTATCCGGCAAAATGGAAACAGCTCCCCGACGAGGAAGCCCTCCTTTTGCCCCAGATTCAGGAGGATACCATTCATGACCGAAACCGAACGGATGCTGATGCGGAGTTTGAAACGGATGGAGGAGAACTGCAACGCCCGGCTGACGGCCTTCAGCACGAGGCTGGACAGCCAGGAAGACAAGCAGATGCTGATTCAAGCGGAACTGCGTACCTTGAAGCGATTGTTCACCGATGTCAGCGAAGTGTACAGCAGCTTGCAGACCTTGTTGGCGACCTTGAAAAACGGCGCATAGAGCGGGAACGGCAGAACCAACCGCGCAGGCGGATGCGATAGGCGGGAATGGCACATATGGGAAAATTCAAGCGTATTCCGGTGAAAGACATCAATGCCATGCGGAAAATCCTCGATGATTTGCCGGACAAAAATCTCGGCAAGACGCGGGAGGAAGCTGCCGAACTGCTCAACGCCAATATCCTGAAAGCGATTGAGAAGGGATACACGGTGAAGGAACTGGCGGCGATCATGGCCGGGGGCAATGTGGTCATTCCCGCGCCCGTCATCCGGGCAAAGGTGCTTCCCGCGAAGGCGGCTCCGCGAAAACGCGAGCCGAAGCCCCGGCCCGAACAGACAAAAACAGCGGCGCTTCCTCCCAGGGAGCGCAAACCTGAACAGGATACTCCGGCCTACTACACGCCGGACATACCCGATACGGAGCTTTGATCATGGACATCCAGACCAGCGTTTTTTATGTCGGCGGCAGCAAGGGCGGCGTCGGCAAGAGTCTTTTTTCCTTCGCCCTCGTGGATTATCTCCTCGACAGGAACACAAACATCCTGCTTGTGGATACCGATACCGACAACCCGGACGTGTTCAAGGCGCATAAAGACCTTGCCCTGCCGAACCTGCTCTGCCGTCTGAACAGTCTGGACGACGCCGACGGCTGGGCGGATCTGCTGGACACTGTGCAGAACTACCCGGAACATGCCGTGGTCATCAACGCCGCCGCCCGCACTAAGACCAGCACGGCCAGCTACGGCGACATCATGAAGGAAGCGTTGCGGGAGATGCGGCGGGAACTGGTTGTTTTCTGGATAATCAACCGGCACCGCGATTCCATAGAGCTTCTGCATTCCTTTCAGGAAGTATTCACGGATGTCCCCCTCCATGTCTGTCGGAACCTGTATTTCGGCGAAGCGCGGCGTTTTGATCTGTATAACACTTCCAAGGCGCGGGAAGCCGTTGAGAAGAACGGCATGACTCTGGACTTTCCGGCGGTCGGCAACCGCGTGGCCGACTGGCTGTATTCCAGACGCATGTCCATCCGTGCAGCCCATCCTGAAATGCCCTTCGGCACACGGGCGGAATTGCAGCGTTGGCGGACACTCTGCGCAAAAATGTTTGAATCCGTCATGGGAGAAGCGTCATGAGCCTGGATGATATGATTGACCTCGGCAAGGTGTGCGGCAGGGAATTATCCGAAGCGGAAGCGGCTCGTTTGCGGGAGGTCGGCAGCAGGTTGAATCTCCGGGATGACGACGCGCTCTGGCCGCTGCTGGCCGCGATGGAATATCAGCGCATCTACTACGAGGCGTTGCCGGAGAAAATCGCCGGAGCGTCCAGAGCCATCATGGACGGCATGGCCGCTGCCGCCGAAAGGGAAACCGCCGCCGCACAAGCCAGGCTCACTGAAAGTGTGGTGAAGGAAGCACAGAATCTTGCCTCTAAAATTCAATACGCCAAACTGGTGCCGATGGGATTGTTTGCCCTCATTTGCCTGCTGGCCTACGGGAGCCTGATGCTCTGGGCAGGCTTTCGCATCGACACCGGACGGAATATGCCTCTGGCGGCGGTTTTGCACATGCCCTCCGGCTGGCTTATCAGCGGGCTGTGCCTGATTACAGGGGGATTCTTTTTTGTCTTATCTGGAAAAATCTTTTTGGCAGATGGCGGTGGATGGTGGAAAACCGGAGTGCTTGCTATGGGACTTATCATGGCAGGTGCAGCAATTTTTGTTCTTTCATTATAAAAAAATTAATCGTCTTTTGAGAATACATAATCATGATAGCTACAAAGACCACCTAGCTCTTGCTCGTCAGGGCCAAGATCAGCACCGCACACATTGCAATTTTTATACGCAAGCTCTGCTCCGCAAGCAAAACATATTCCTTCTGATATCAAAAATGTTTCTTTTCCACATTCATGACAGTTAAACAAAATTGTATCTTCACCATCTTTGGCTTGATAGTGGGTTAAACCATATTTTTCGATCGCTGCATGTTCTACAATATCTTGATAATAATTAGTATTTCCACAAATAGTACATGTAAATTCTAAATCTTCATAATTATCAACATTATTAGGTATTATTAACTCAGACATACATTTGGAACACCGTAGTTCATACATAATTAATTCAATAAACGGGATATTAATAATTAAAATTTTCTTTTTTTGGTTACAATCATTCAATAAACGTTGATATTCTTTATCTTCTTCGACAAAAACTTCCCAAGTTTTCCAGCCAAGCAGTTCTCTTGGAGGAATTTCCAAATGTTTGGATATAAACTTATTAAGTACCATAAATGATTTAGAAATAACTTCTCTAACTTGTATATCTCCTATAGTGCTATAATAATGTTCTATTTCATTTCTTAAATTGATTATAATATCAGCATTTTTCCAGTCAACATCTATTGATAGCGATTTGAACCTATTTTTAATTTCCTGTACATCAACAGTCTTGGAACCTGTGCCAATAAAATGTACTTTCCCATCGCTAATTTTAGGTTTAATATTCTTTTTTATAAGAACTTCATCGGAATCATCAGGAGAAAGATCTCGCAATTTTTCCTTAAATAGCAGAAGCATACCAGATGTAATATTTCTAATTGACGACAGAAGCCTTCTCTCATCTTTGGATTGGTAATCTTCAATACCAATTTGGATTGAAGATACAGCATTTTTTAGAAGTGCATTCATTACTCCTCCTCAAACCCGTAGTCGCTGAAATTCAGTGTCCGGCAGTTCTCCGAGACATCGCGGATCGTCTTCTCGGAAGCGCCGTCCTGCAAGTTGGCTTGGATTTCGATTGTCACCTGCACGTCCGCGCCGATCAACTTGGTGAGGTGCTGGATCACCTCGTCGGCAATACGTCCTGCATCACGGCCTACGCGGAGCGCATCGATATTCACGGATCCGTGGAAGCGGCGGAGCTCTTTCGGCTTCGGCGCAGGGGGCACAGGTGGCGGTGTTGCTCCATGTGTAAAGTCTGTGCTGCCTGAACCATGCGAGGGAGAGACATCTTCATTGGCCTCACTCCCACCGCCTGAAGCTGCTGCTTCGGCTTTTTTCCCAGCTTCCTCAGCGTCTTTGCGGTGCTGCTCGGCGGCTACCTCCGGCTTGACTACCAGCGCCCCGCCCTCGGCCTGTACGGACGTATTCAGACCGTCCACAAGGCCCTGATAGCGCCCTATCTCGTTCTTGGCTTGTGCGTAAGCGAAGGTCGCTTTCTGCCAATCGGGTTGGAGGACGCCGTCGCGGATGGCCCCAAGCAGCACATTGGAATCGCGGAGCCTAGGCAGGTACAAATAGGTTGCAAAGTCCTCCATAAGCTGTTTCACCGGCACGTCGTCGCCACGCCAGAGGGGAACGCGATCCAGTTCCATGCGCAGACGCACTCCGCCCATTTGGGTCAGCAGAAGTTCTTCGGTCTTCAGCTTCTTGCAGGCGCGAACGGACAAAGCCTCGCTCCCCTGCAAGCGGATTTCCTGCCATTCTACCGCGCCTTTAGTGTCGGGCTGCTCCGGCACAAGTAACCATTGCCACGATTCCGGTATACGGGCCTGAACGGTTTTATCGGCGTTTTTGCATTTGGTGTCGGCCTGCCGTTTTTGGAAGGGGTCGAGGTTGAGTTGCTCGCTTTCCTCCCAGACAGATTTCCAGGCCAGATATTGTCGCACGGCGTTTTTCAGTTCCGCCAAACGTGCGGCATCCGCCGCCAGAAAAACGAGAGAGTTCTTGTAGGCGCGAGGGCTGTTGCCCCTGTTGTCCAGAATGGCCTGAGCCTCCTTGCGGGCGGCGCTTTCCTCCTGCCCTTTGGAGTGCGGATGTTCCGGGCCGATAATGACCAGCCGGGCGTCATGTTCATCGGAAATATCGCTGCTGCCAAGGCAGGCGTGGACGCGACTGAAGTCCCCGCGTGTGCGGGCCTCCTCGCGCAAGCGGCGAGCTATTTCATCCTGAATGACGTGAGCTTGAAGCTGATTGGCCCGGTCTTCAGCCAAGCGGGCCACAGTGGGCTGGGTGGAGAACCAATAACGGCTGCCGTCCACATACAGGTAGGTCGCACGATCCGTCAGGCGACGCAAGGCATCGCCGAAAGTTGCCACGGTTTCTCCCGGCTGGACGCAGCCGAGTTTGATTTGCCGTTCGTCGATGCCACGATTGGCGGCGCGTTGGGTGGGCGCGGAGCCGATATAGATAGTGCGGGCCACGCGACGGCAGGCGGAATAGCGGGCCAAGTTGGGGGCATCGCGCTCCAGCTTGAGAGGCAGGGAGTTTTCGCCGTCCACATCCTTGGCGATGACCGGCGTCCACTGGTCGTCTAGGTAACGGGTCAGCTCGAACTGCACGGTGGGATCGTCAATGGGCACAGTGGCGGGCATGATGAGCAGATTCCCGTCGTTGCGTTCCCACAGGCAATGGATGACCGCCGCCATAAGACGCAACACGCCGCGCGTGCGCTGGAATTTGTCCAGAGTAGACCAGTCGTTGTACAAGCGGTCGAAAAATTCCGGGTGGATGGGGTAGGCTTGGCTGATGCGCCGTTCGTAGTCGGCCTCGCGGCATTCGGAGGGGAACTCGTTGTGTTGCGCCCCATACATGCTCACATAGGCGCGGGCCACAGCGTCCCGCGCCGCAAAGGCTTGAGGGGCGGTCATGGGTTCAAAGAGCCTGCGGCGCACGATTTCAAAGCCTTCGTCCGGGCTGGCAGGTCTCCAGCTTGATTCCACGCGGCCAATGGCGTTTTTGAGCCGGGCCAGAGCCTGCTGGCCGAAGTCCCCGCCAATTTCGTTGTCCGAGGCAGGGATGCTGACGATGAGCAGAGTATTCTTGGCCGCTTTGGCCGATTCGCTGAGGGCCTGGGCGAAGGTGAATTGCGTGTCGAAGGTGCCCGCCGGGAGTTGGCTGCCTTCGTGCAGTTGCCGGGCGTAGGCCACCCATTCATCGATGAGGATCAGGCAGGGCGAGAAGCGGTTGAAGAGTTCCTTCATCGTATCGCCTGGATTGGTGGCCTTTTCGTCGTCGGCGCGGATCATCCCGTATCCGTCTTTGCCGCCAAGCTGCCAGGCGATTTCGCCCCAAATGGTGCGCACGATGGTTCCGTCCTCCTTGACGGACGGATTGCCCGGCGAAACTTTGGTGCCTACGACCACGGCTCGGCGCACGTTGGGCGCGATGGAAGTCCCCGCTTGCTGGACGAGTTCGTCCACGCCGGGAAGCTCCGAAACCGGTGTACCGGAAAAAAGGTGGTACAGGGCCAACATGCTGTGGGTTTTGCCGCCGCCGAAGTTGGTTTGCAGTTCGACAACAGGATCTCCCCCTTGGCCGCCAAGACGCTGCACGGCATTGACGAGCAGCTTTTGCAGGCCCTCGGTGATGAAGGTGCGGCGGAAGAACTCCGTGGGGTTCTGGTATTCGGACGCTGCCTCGCGTAGATAGACCTGCCACAAATCCGCCGCGAACTCGGCCTGCTGGTATTTGCCACCGGCCACGTCGCGGTGCGGTGTGACGACTTCCCGCCACGGCTTGAGCCCAATCATGGGAGTGCCTTCAATAGGCGCCACGGCCTGTTTACGCAGTTCGCCGCGCCGTTGTTCATCAAAGCGCACCCGCAACAACGCCATTTTCTGCTCTTCCAGTTCTTTGGCTTCTGGCGCGGAAACGGCGGTGAGCAAGCGCCCTATGCTGTCCAGGGCACGGTAGGCGTCGTCGCTGCTAAAGGCAGTCTGGTGCGCCCAGCGGTTGCGCACTTCGCGCAGTTCGCTGACGATGGCCCGCTCCGTATGTCCCAAGGTGTTGCGAAAGACGCCGCTCCAGGTCTCCCACATAATCAAAAGCAGGTTTTGCGTGTCCCAATTAATCTCGCCCCCGGTCGCGGATTTGACCGCCCCGCCGTCTTTGCGCAGAATGGCGGATACCGTTTGTTCCCATGTATCTTTGAAAGCGGCGCGGAGTTCGCGCTCCACAAAGGGACGCAGCCCCTTGTTCAGGGTATCAAGGGCCTCGCCGACGCGGGCGTGATTGGTTTTGGACATGTGGGTACCTCGTATGTGCTATTCCAACAGGCCCTGTTCGCGCTTAGGTTGTTCTTGGGCCAACTTGAGCAGTTCCGGCCAAGCCATCACCAGGGCGTTGTAGGCTTGGGCTTCGGCAGACCAGCCGTTGCTCTCGGAAATTTTATGCAGGCGGTAGGCCAGTTCGCGGGCCGTCTCGCCAACGGAACCGGGCATTTTGCGCAGAAGCCGCGCGGCCCCGGATTCGCCTTGGTCTGCCAAAAGGGCATGAATCAAATGCTGGGTGGCTTCCCAGACCGTAAGACGTTTGTCCGTGGCCGGGTTCCAATCTCCCTGGAGTTCCTCTCGGCGCAACAAGCGGACTTTACCGCCGCCGGAAGCCACAATACCTGCCTCTACCAAGCCGTTTATTGATGTGACTTTAGCTTTTGAAAAAGTTTCAGCCTCGCCAAAATCACCCTCTTCAAAGCCATGTAATTTGAACCACGGCACGGCCCAACGAGTATCCGCGTCGTAATCTTCTCCCGGTTCATCCAACACATCCCCAAGAATCTGATTAATCAAGCCCAAGGCTGTACGCACGGTCATGGGCTTGCCGCTGGATTCCACTACCTTGGAGTAGCGGGAAAACACGGCCATGCCGGGGCCGATGGCCGCTTGGGCCAAGTCCACCGGGGCGATGTTGCCTTGTTGCAAAGCCACAAGGGCGGCCGGCAGTTCCTTTTTCAGAGCGGTGAGGAAGTCACGGCGGGTGCATGGTTCGGCCTCATCAGGGCGGGCGCGGCAGGCCAACACGATGTAGGATGCAAGGGCATTGGTGCCCATAGACACCATGCGCCACTTTTGCGAAGCGCGAACTGGCCAGGTGGCGGTAATCTGGAATCCGGAACCAAGCAGGGCTTCCAACAAAGTTTCCCAGCCGGTGGTCAGATCCACGCCGCCGGTCTTTTCGTCAGTATCCTCGGCTTCTTCATATGTGCTTTCGTCGGATTGCTTGAAGGCGTAATAAACGGTGAGGGGAAAACGCGCGTCCATTTTGCCGCGCAGAGTAGTAAAAGCTATGCGGAAGCCAGATTCAAAATGCTCCTTGGCCTGTTTTTTATTTCCAGAAAAACGTTCATCAGCTATTGCGGTCAATTCTTGTGCTTTTGGGACAACAATGGTATTAAAAAGGTCTGGGTAGAGTTCGCCGATGGTATGGCGCAACCAGACATAAAAAAAATCGGACAGCGCGGCATAACAGATGTTATCATAATATGGCGGATCAGTGCTGACGAGAATGTCATGCACGTTATTCCAAGTACCTGCGGCGTCAATTTGGCAGGCGTCACCTGACTGGATAGATGCTCTCCCTATCACTTCAATACAGTCAGAAACATATTCCATACAAGTTTGCCATGCGCCAACGGAGTTTCCCAAGATATTTGCTTCCGCAAAATCCCAGACCATAGGGATTGCCTGGCGTCCAAACAGATTCATTACCTTTTGATTGCTGGGTGACCATCTACATAGACTATTGTTAAAATCAGCACATCGATCCAAAATCAAAGCTAAAAACGTCGTCACCGTGGCGGCATAAGAGGTTGCATTGTCGTCAGACAAGCCAGCAGCTTTGGCGTCCGTGCCAATAATTTCATGGACGGAACCGATCAGATCGCTGAATGTCGTCAGAGCCGTGAGTTGGCGGGAGGAGAAAATATCTTTCCATTGTGTAAAACCATATGGTACACATGTCCCCCCACTTAACTTTGCGGGAATAGGCCCAGTTGGTTCCCAAATCGTTACAGGGGATTCAACATTTTTTTGTTGTCCTAAAAAAGCGGATAGATATGATCGTCCATGATGTGTTTCAACTACAATAGCTATAAGTTGATAGCCTATTTTATTATGCTTACCTTCATTTTTAATATATGACTCAGAAATGACTTGTTCACTAAGCAAACAGAAAAACTTTCCACGGGTTAATTTAGTACCTTTACCCACTGCTTTCTTATCCGCAGGCTCGCCGGTCTTTACATCGAAACGCCATGTATTGTTTTGACGGTCCACAACTGGCTCCAGCCAAGCCATTTTCCCCTTATTAGAGGAAAGCCAGTAGGTGCTGATAAGCGGCACATGCGCCCCATGCCTGGCGGGGTCGGGGCTGGCGACAGTCCGCGCCCATATCCAGGCGATGACATTGGCCTCGCTGTCGCCCTGTTCTCTAGGCAGTGGCACTTGGGAGTACAGGTTGCCAATTTTCTCAAAGGCCTGCTTGCGGATGACATCGCCATAGTAGCGCACGTCTTCTGCCAGACCCCATGCGCCGGAACGGCTGATCTGGCTTTTTATCATGTCGCCGCGCATGTTGGGATTGATGGGCTTTTGCCCCAGCCAACGCGGCACCAGCTCCAGATTGCATTTGTTCAGGAGCACCGCCACCGGGTTGAGGTCGGCGGCATGGGCCACAAAGCCCAGACGCGCTGCTTCCAGCGGGATGGAGCCGCCGCCGGAGAAGGGATCGAGCATGTCCGGGAGTTTGCCGCCCGTATGAGCCAGCATCTCCGCACGCGCCCTGGCGTAGACTTCCGGCTTGTCGTGCAACTTTTTCTGCATGAGGTCGCGCACAATACCGAACAGCCGCTCGCGCTCGGCGGCTTGTGCTTCCTCGGTCGGAAATTTCTCAGGATGGGACGAGGGATCATCCACCACAGAAGAGAATAGAACAGCCCGTGCCGAAGGCAAAGGCAAACGCGCCCACCACTGATGGATGCCTTTGGGGTGAGCGCCAATGCCGGGCATTTTGTCATAGGCCGATGCGTCGTTGATTTCCGGCAACGGCAAGGCGACTTCAATCAGCTTTTTGGGTTGGACGGTCATATATTCTCCATCTTAGGCCAGGAGGCGTTCGATCCAGTTCACGAAAGCGAGGGCGTTTGGGTGGTTCAGGTCAAGGTATTGCAAATTTTTATTTCTGTTCATGTGTAAACCTGGCTTATGCTGCCATGCAAGCCAAGTATGCACCTGAGCCTTTAAAATATCCGATTTGTTAGCATGGCGAAATCGCCTTTTACAGTGAGGAATTTTCTTTACAACACCTTTCGACCGAGGCCATAAATCGTCAGATGTGCGTATCAAATTAACAAAAAAATTTTCAAGTGCGCCAGGGGATTGATTGTTCGGCATAAACCAAAAACCTATTCTTCTATCTTCATCAATATCGATAATTGTGCCCTCCAAAGCAGGCATAGGAGGATAGGAAATGTCGCACTTTTTCAGTATACGGATAATTTTTCCCCATGAAGACATAATATCTTTATCTGTATCAATAATAATACCAATATGTTTATAGCCAGTAGAAGTTATTTCCTGTTCCAAATCGCTAATAACTTTGCTGACCGATCCTTTGACTTTAATCGGTTCCTCACTTTTGGGGAAATGAAAATCGAAAACACTTTTTCCCATGTGAGATCGGAGAAGGCCAATGACAAGATGCTTATCGTCATCTCCTTCAAGGAGAAGTTTGTTGTCGCTCATCGGATTTCAATCCTCTCGTCAACATTCATCTTCAGGCGCACTTCGTCATAAATTTCAGTGTGAAATCCAGCTTTGCGTTTTTCTAACCGAACAGCGATACCTTCCATG
>DWXS01000067.1 GCA_019119045.1 Candidatus Mailhella merdavium
CAATTTTTATACCATATATTATTGCTAATTATTACAGAATATTACATTTTGTATTCCATATCTTATGTGCGAATATTCGCACATAAAACATAGATATGTATTATTTAACGCACAGGTTACCCAACTTATAATGTCAATTAAGTAGATTACCAAAAGAAACGTATGCGCTATATGCGCAATGATCATATTATGCCGCTCTTTAAAGCAGGCAGTGCCCTTCTCTGTTTTGTGACAGCTGTTGATGCACCTTGTCAGGGTAATACATCAACTTATAAAAGTTCTTATTTTCAGGTTACAAAATAACCGAACGTGTGTGCGAGGATAATTCCTCTGGAGACTCATCAGCTCTTCAATCAACTCCGGGCCTCTCTTAAAAAAATGATAGTTATTTTTGACAAAAACAGGTAAACAAAGAGCAGGCGGAGAACCTTCGTTTCTACGCCTGCTCTTTGTTTGAGGCTAGCTAAAAAAATAGTCCTGCCCCTGATTATACCAGAACTTATTTCATGAACAGCATTTCCTGATAGCTGGGCAGGGGCCAGAGATCATCGGCCACCATCATTTCCAGCCCGTCCACAATACTCCGCAAATCCTGCATGGCAGGCAGAACTTTAGACTGGCAGAAGCAGGCTTCTTCCTGCATATCATGTTGCGGAGCGGCTTCACGCAGGCTCTCCAGATCGCGTATGGCTCCATCCAGCTTCACAAGACCGGAGGCGACTTCTTCAAGCAGGGAACGTTCCGCCGTAATACCGAGATCCTGAGCCCTTCCCGCAGATTCGGCAAGCTCCCGCTGGTAACGGCTGACGGCAGGGAAGATCTGTGTGCGTGCCATACGCAGGGCAAGGTTGGCCTCCGTACGCACCGTCTTGACGTACTGCTCCAGATAAATATCCTGACGAGCCTTGAGTTCCTGCCGGGAAAAGACGCCGTAGCGTTCGCACATGGCCACAACTTCAGGATCCGTAAAACAGGGCAAGGCATCCGGCGTAGAAGGATAGACGGGCAGCCCCCTGCGCTCCGCCTCGCGCTGCCATATCTCCGAGTAGCCGTCTCCATTGAAAATCACGGCGCTGTGTTCTTCCATGACCTCTTCAATGAGTTCACGTACCGCCTGACCGAGACGGGATGAGTCTCCCCCCATGCGTTCTTCCAGGAATGTCGCGGCAAAATCAAGAGATTCCGCCATCATGGTATTGAGAACTACCAGTGCGCCGGCGGCAGAAGAAGCGGAGCCGAGCGCACGGAATTCAAAGCGGTTCCCCACAAAGGCAAAGGGGCTGGTACGATTGCGATCCCCCGGATCGGCGGGCAGGGGCGGCAACGTATCCACTCCCACGTTCATCATGCGCTTTTTCTTCGCTCCCTTGACCTGCCCCACCCGGAACTGCTCCAGCACGTCGGTGAGCTGGTCGCCGAGGAACAGAGACATCACGGCCGGCGGAGCCTCATGGGCTCCGAGCCGGAGGTCATTGGAAGCCGTGGCCACAGAGGCGCGCAGGAATCCGGCATGTTTATGCAGTGCCCGAATCACAGCACAGAGGAACACGAGGAACTGAGCATTTTCGTGCGGAGTTTCTCCGGGATCGAACAGGTTGCCCAGCTCGGCATTGCCCATAGAATAATTGATGTGCTTGCCCGAACCGTTTATTCCGTGAAAAGGCTTTTCGTGCAGCAAACAGGTCAGACCATGCTTGCGGGCTTTCTTGCGCAGCACGGTCATGATCAGCTGATTGTGATCGCTGGCAAGATTGGAAACCTCAAAAACAGGCGCGATTTCATACTGACTGGGAGCGGCTTCGTTATGTCTCGTCTGCACAGGAACCCCCAGACGATACAGATCCCGCTCCACGTCGTTCATGAAAGCCAGCACGCGGCTTGGAATGACGCCGTAATACTGGTCGTTGAATTCCTGCCCCTTGGGAGGACGCGCACCGAACAGGGTACGTCCGGCAATAAGCAGATCCGGTCTGGCCGTGACGAAATGCTTGTCGATGAGGAAGTATTCCTGCTCAAGGCCGCCGTTGGAAAGAACCGGCAGCGAGCTTTCCACGCCAAAGAGCTTGAGGACGCGCAAGGCCTGTTTGCTGAGGGCCTGACCGGAACGCAGCAGGGGAGTTTTCTTGTCCAGGGCCAGCCCGGTCCAGGAAAGAAACACCGTGGGAATACACAACACCATACCGCCCGAACTTTCCATCAGATAGGCGGGACTGGTCACATCCCATGCCGTGTAGCCTCTGGCTTCAAAGGTGGAACGAAGTCCGCCCGAAGGAAGACTGGAGCCGTCGGCCTCGCCCTTGACCAGCGTACTGCCGCTGAACGAGGCGATGACTCCTCCGCTCCCGTCGGGAGAGAGAAAACTGTCATGTTTTTCAGCCGTCAACCCTGTCAAAGGATAAAACACATGTGTATAGTGCGTGGCTCCCCGTTCCATGGCCCAATCTTTCATGGCATTGGCAACGACGTCGGCAACACCGGGATCAAGCTGTTCTCCGCAATCCATGGTTTTGCGCAGAGAACGATACACTGCCCGGGGCAGATAACGACGCATGGCCTTGTCGTCAAAAACATTGGCTCCAAAGGTGTCCAGCGGGCTTTCCTGCCCTCCCTCCCGGACCGGAGCAAGGCTGGACGTGAGATCGGCTATGGCAAATACGGCCTTCGTGCGGGCGTTGAGTTCGCTCATGTTTTTCTCCTTAAACAGGGTCATAAGGCAGTGCCGGAACGCTTCAGATTGACTCTGGGCAAAACGGCAGGATTCAGCGGACGTCCACAATGGTCAGGTCAAAGGTAAGAGCCTGCCCGGCCAGAGGATGGTTGGCGTCCAGCAATACGCCGTCGTCATCTACCGCGGCAACGATAACCTCCAGTTCCCCCTGATCCGAAGAAAGGTGCAGTCTCTGCCCTACGGCAGGAGTGAGTCCCGGAGGAAAACGTGAAGGATCCACTGTGAAGCGATACTCTTCATGCACAGGCCCATAGGCCTCTTCAGCCGGAATGGTCACGGTAAACCGCTCGCCCTTTTCTCTGCCTTCCATGGCCTTCTCGAAGCCGGGAATCATTTGCCCCGCTCCCTGACGGAAACTGAGCGGATGCCCTTCCGAAGAGCGATCAAATTCACTGCCGTCGGCAAGGGTTCCCACATAATGCACAACTACGGTATCGCCATTTTTTATGGGCATGAAGCTCTCCCGGCGCGACACACGCGCCAAAAACGGTGAAGGAATATCCGAAAAATCCGGGGCGCGCGTCAAGTTGACGCTGCCATTACAGGGCGATACTTACCATGGACGCCCCATAACTCCAACCATTATCAGCCATGTCAGAAAAAAAGAATTTCCGCTTTTCCGACCCAGCCTCCCCCTTCGGTCTGCTTGGTATAGCCAGCACAATGGGCATGCACATGGTTTCCGGCCCGCTGGTCGGCGGCGGCCTGGGCTGGCTCGTCGATCACTGGCTCGACTCCTGGCCGATAGGATTCGGCATCGGAATCCTGCTCGGCATAGCGGCGGGCTTCCGGAACGTCTGGGCCGACGCCAAACGCCTCGAACGCGGGCAGGCGGAACTGGACGCCGCCCGCGCCGCCGGGCAGGAAGCTGGAGCCATGCAGCAGGCGGACGAGTGGAGAACGAAAGGCATTTTTGTTCCCAAGCGTCCGATTCTGCCTGAACAGAACGATGCCCCTCTTCCTCCGCGAGAAGAAGCAAAAACATTCAGACCTGCCGACGATGTCGATAAGGCATGGGATGCCTATACCCGGCTCGAACAGGAACTGAAAGAGGAAATCGACGCATCCGCATCAGCCGACGACGCGGATAAGCCCGGCAAACATAACAACTCCATGCCTGGGAGCATGTCATGATCTCAACACATCTGACCAATCTGAATGAACGTGTGGAAGGGGCTCTGTGGAAAAAAGGGTTCCCGCAGGGACTCACCCGCGACGCAGTAAAAGTCTCCATTCTGATCGCTCTTCTGCTGATCATTGTCGGAACAATATTCCTGCCCGTCTCAACAAAACTCTTCTGGGGCGGCTTTGGAGCGGTACTTGCCGCCTGGAATTTCTACAGTCTGTCCCATTTCATACTGCACCGCCTGCCTCAGGCCTCCCGGGAAGATGCGGGAGAAGGCGCCCGCAAATCTTTTTTCACGGGGCAGCTCCTTCGATCAAATTTGAGGCTTTTCATCACCGGAATTTTGTTGTATGTTGCTCTGGTTGTCTGTGAAGCCGACGTTTTTTCACTTCTTGCGGGACTTTCTCTCGTTGTCCTTGTTATTCCGGCGCTTCTTTTTTTCCGGAAGGCAAGAACTAAACGATAAAGAAATCCGCAACGGTACAGAGTTCAGATTTTCAGGAGGCCCCCATGGCTGCAGCAGGATTGCCCGAACCGCTTTTGCTTTCCACCGTGTTCAATATGGATAGTCTGAACATCGGCGGCAGCACCGTGGATTTCAAGTATGTCTTTTTCACCTGGGTCGGCATGATTATTCTGGCTGTAACCGGCCTCGTGCTGCGCAAACGCATCAGCCTGAACGAACCCGGCAAACTTCAGACCTTTTTTGAAGCTCTGATCGGCGGGCTGGAAAACTTCATCATCGACAATATGGGGGAAAAGGGGCGTCGTTTTGTACCCCTCCTCTGCGGTATCTTCATTTATATCTTTGCCATGAATCTCCTTGGCCTCGTGCCGGGCTTCGACGCCCCCACGGCCAACCTCAACACCACGGTTTCCGTGGCGCTCTGCGTGTTCATCTATTATAATTATGTCGGTATCCGTCAGTGGGGGCCGCATTATATCAATCACTTTACCGGGTCCAACAAGGCCCTGATACCCCTGATGTTTCCGATCGAAATCATTTCCCACCTCGCACGGCCGCTCTCCATGTCCCTGCGTCTGTTCGGAAATATTTTCGGTGAAGAAATGACGCTGCTTATCTTCTTCAGCTTCGGCGCAAGTGTCTTCGTGGGCGTGCTGTTCGGTACTGTGCCGCTGTACTTCCTCTTCCTGCTCGGCAAGACGCTTCAGGCCTTCATTCTGTTCATCCTCACCATGATATATCTTCAGGGTGCTGTGGAACACGCACACTAGGCCCGGAAGCCGTATTTATTTCGGGGGAATGGCCTTCGGGCCCAACAATATA
This sequence comes from Candidatus Mailhella merdavium, assembly GCA_019119045.1. Classification (GTDB taxonomy): domain Bacteria; phylum Desulfobacterota; class Desulfovibrionia; order Desulfovibrionales; family Desulfovibrionaceae; genus Mailhella; species Mailhella merdavium. Next base: position 5,143 of record DWXS01000067.1, read on the forward strand.
ATCCAATTAGGAGTTCGACATGCGTAAACTCGTCGTTACCGCTCTGAGTACCGTGATGATGGTCGCCATGGCTTCCGTGGCCTTCGCTGCTGACGACACCTCCGTCGGTATGGGCATCAGCGCCCTGGGTATGGCCATCGGTATCGCCATCGCCGCCGCCGGCTGCGGTCTCGGACAGGGCATGGCCATCAAGGCCGCCTGCGAAGGTACCGCCCGCAATCCCGACGCCAGCGGTAAAATCTCCCAGTCCCTCATTCTTGGTCTGGCCTTCGTGGAATCTCTTTGTATTTATGCCCTGCTGGTCGACCTCATCCTTCTCTTCGTGAAGCTGTAAGAGACAGGGCCGATTTCGGCTCCGAGGCGGGCAGGAGCTTTCTTGCCCGCCTTTTCCCTTTTTGCAGACAAAATTCCTGATGCCTGAGTCATCACTTCCAAATCAGAGTTGAAAGACTCCGAGAAGCACAATGTCAGGCCTATGCCTCAAGGAACAAGCAATGAACGTATCCCCGAAAAATGAGCATATTCCCAGAGCCACCATCCAGAGGCTGACAACCTATTTGCAGGTTCTGGAGGCCATGCATAAAGAAGGCGTTCAGGTTATATCTTCTGAACCGCTTTCCCGCGCATGTGACGTAAACGCCTCCCAGGTTCGCAAGGATCTTGCTTACTTCGGAGAATTCGGCGTGCGTGGTGTAGGTTATTATGTTTCGTACCTGCTCGAGGCGATCAAGGTTTGTCTTCACGCTAACCGCGAATGGCGGGCAGCTCTCGTCGGCGTTGGCAATCTCGGCCGCGCCCTGCTCAATCATCGGGAATTCCGTCGTCGCGGCTTTACCATCGTAGCGGCCTTTGATTGCGATCCCTTCAAAATCGGAGAAACGGCTTACGGTCTTGAAGTCTATTGCACCAAAACACTCGTAGACAAGGTGCCTGAACTCGACATTGAAATCGGCATCATCACTACGCCGCCGGAACGGGCTCAACGCGCCGCCACACAGCTTGTCGAAGCAGGGATAAAAGGAATTCTCAACTATTCGGCCGCCCGTATCAGTGTACCGGATACTGTCTTTGTCGAATATGTCGACTTTTTCCATCAGATTTATTCCCTGACCTTCAACATTTCCAATCGCCATTAATGTTTCAGGGGTAAGACCTTTCCCTTCGGAACACGGCGTAGCATCTTCCCTTTTATGGCCACGGTGTGTGCAATCCGGTTCTGCACATACGTTGAGACGAGATACTTCTTTCAAGGCGCAGGCAATGCCGTTTTGCAGAGACAAGACGGCAGGCTTCTTTCCGGCCCCTCCGGCTCAATATCAGCGAGCCGTTCCCCAATATAAAAATCGCCTCGCGAACGACATCATCTCACGAGTAAAGATTGTCGAGAGTTACAGGTACTGCCTGCATATCATTGATGAGAAGCTCCTGAAGCAAGGACTTTACGCCCTTTTCCGCTGGAACGTACTCCATGAAACTCCTGCCCCTGTGGGCTTCCTTTTCTTTTCTCAGCAGGCTTGCCCCTCCCCGCATGTTCAGCGAGCAGGATATGGCCTCTTCCATGTTTTGGGCTCCTGTTGTCGGGCTTGTTCTGGGACTCATTGCGCTCCTGCCACCCCTTGCAGGTCTGGCTCCGCATGTTCCAGAACTTCGCGCTCTTATGTGGATCGCAGTTATGGCCTGGACTACACGGGCACTGCACTGGGATGGATTGGCGGACTGCATGGATGCATGGGGAAGCGGCGCCAGAGGGGAGCAGTTTCAGCGCATACTTAAAGACAGCCGCTGCGGCAGTTTCGGTGTTCTCGCGCTGGTTCTGACGCTGTTACTGCAGGAACTTTCCCTCTCGCGCATGTTCTCTGGCAGCTTTCCCTCTGCCTGGTGGCCGGCCCTTCTCGCTCCGGCCTGGGGCAGAGCAAACATGCTGCTTCTTCCTGCCCTGCTGCCGCCCCACCCGGTCTCCACTCTCGGCCGTCTCATGGCTCCCGGATGTACCCTCAGCCGGGCAGTGTCATGGTTTGCCGTTCTGTTTGTCCCCATGCTTCTGCTCATGGGGGCCCGTGCCTCACTCATCACCCTGCTGCTCAGTTTTGCCATTCAGCTTTTTCTGTACCGTCTGGCCCGACGGGAAAACGGCTTTAATGGCGATTTTCTCGGGACATCCTGCATACTTTGCGAAAGTTCTCTACTGATTGCGCCGCTGCTGTGATCCAATTCCCGAAAAAAGCCTTCTCTACCCTTGATTATCTGACAAAAGGGCGTTAGTTAAGAAGCCATGGAACTACTGGAACTTTTGGAACAACGAGTGGAAGCCCTGCTTACGGAAGTAGATGGCCTCCGCGACGAGAATCGCCGTCTCCATGCGGAGCTGGCGACTCTTCAGCATAGTGTTGAGGATGCCGATGAACTGCGTCGTCAGCTGGCACAGGAACAGGAAGTGCGGGCCGACGCGCTGGACAGGGTGGACAGGCTGCTGAAGCGTATTGAGGGCTCTCTGGCCCACAATGAAGTTTCGGCGCAGGCCTAGCGCCGCCACAGGGCGGTACTGGCATGCAAACTTACAACCTCAACATTTTCGGGCTGGAAGTCTCTTTCAAGACGGAAGCGGAGCCGGAGCGGGTGCAAAAAGCCTGCACCTACGCCGAAACTCTGTATGAGGCGCTCAAGCTCCACGGAAGCCATTTGGGCAGAGACAGACTGCTGACGATTCTCATCTTGGGAATCACAGACGATTTGTTACAACTGAAACAGCAGACGGCTCTTCGAGACTCGCGTCTGAAAGCCCTGCTGGAGTTCATAGACAAACAGGAACGTCCGGACGGACGAAAAGTCTGATTTCCGGATGCGGGAATTCCCTGAAATGTTCGTGGGGATGCGACGGTGCCGGCCTCACATTCGTCGTTAGGGAGCCGGTCGCCGAAGTGGTGTTCATGCCCGGTCTGCCGGGAAGTCTGAAGCTTCGGCCAAGCCCCCACCCTGGGACACCAGGTCTCGTGCTCGCGCATGCTCACGGCATTTTGGGGACTTTATCCATATCGTCTTATTAGTCGTTTGAAATTCGCATTTGCGGATTCGTTCTCTCTTACCCTCGTTTCCCGGCAATGCCATGGTTCCAGCCCGTTTCGGGAGCATCTGTTCACGGAGCCATTCCGGTACGCAATCGGGCTTGAGCCCGTCAAGATAACGAGGGGAAGAGAGTCATGACAATCAGTGTTTTTTTTCTCGGCCTGTGCATTGCCGGCGTTCTTGTAGCCGGTCTGCTTGCAGGCTGTTTTATTCAGCGTCGCATGAGTACCAAACGCATAGGCGACGCCAACGATCTGGCGCGTCGTATCGTCGAGGAAGCGCGTAAGGAAGCCCAGGCCCAAAAAAAAGAAATACTCGTTCAGGGCCAGGATGAACTGTTCAACCAGAAGAGGGAACTGGAAAACGAGTATAAGGAGCAGGAGCGGGAGCTGAAAAGCCGCGAAAAAAAGCTTCAGGATATGAGTGAGCGCATGGAAGAAAAAATGGAGCGACTCACCCAGAAAGAACAGGATCTGCTGCTTCAGGAACGCGATCAGACACGGAAGGAACGCCAGCTTGAAGAACAGGGAGAAAAACTTTCCGCTCAGCTGGTCGAACAGGAGCGGCGTCTTCAGGAAGTTTCCGGCCTGACGGCGGAAGAAGCGAAAACTCGACTTTTCGAAGAAATTGAGGCCCGCACGCGCCATGAAGCTGCCAAAATGATGCGCCACATCGAAAGTGAGGCCAGAGAGGCAGCGGATCGCAAGGCCAAGGAAATTCTGGCCTGTGCCATTCAACGTTATGCGGGCGACTATGTAGGCGAGCAGACCGTTACCGCCGTGACGCTCCCGAGCGAAGATATGAAGGGGCGTATCATCGGGCGCGAAGGACGCAATATTCGCGCGCTTGAAGCCGCTACGGGCGTTGACTTGATCATCGACGATACTCCGGAAACAGTCATCCTTTCCGCATACAGTCCCATTCGCCGTCAGGTAGCCCGCATGGCCCTGGAGCGACTTATTCAGGATGGACGTATCCACCCGGCACGCATAGAGGACATTGTGCATAAATGCGAGCAGGAACTGGACGTACAGGTTCGGGAAGTGGGCGAACAGGCCACGTTCGACGCGGGCGTACACGGCATTCATCCAGATATCGTGCGTCTTCTCGGTCAGCTGAAATATCGGACGAGCTTCACCCAGAATGTTCTCCAGCATTCACTCGAAGTCTCTGCTCTGTGCGGAATGATGGCCGCAGAACTGGGTATGGACATAAAGCGCGCCAAACGGGCAGGACTGCTGCATGACATCGGCAAGGCCGTAGACCACGAAGTCGAAGGGTCTCATGCCGTTATCGGCGCCGATATCGCAAAAAAATACGGCGAAGGAAAGGATATCATCCATGCCATTGCCGCCCATCACGAAGACGTGCGTCCTGAAACGGCTCTTGCCGTTCTGGTGCAGGCGGCAGATTCCCTGTCCGGCGCACGCCCAGGAGCCCGTAAGGAACTGCTCGAAAATTACGTCAAGCGTCTGGAAGATCTGGAAAACATTGCAACAGCATTCGACGGAGTTTCAAAGGCCTATGCCATTCAGGCGGGGCGGGAACTGCGGGTTATGGTGAACTCGGACAATGTCGACGACGATTCAACCTATCTGCTGTGCAAGGACATTGCCGGCAAGATAGAAGAAAACCTTACCTATCCCGGCCAGATTCGCGTCACGGTCATTCGTGAGCGTCGCGCCGTGGGGTATGCGAAATAAGTCCTCTTGCTCCTCCGCAACACAACTCGGAGTATAGTATGTCATCTGCTTCAAACGTCGTTTCATTGTCCGACTTCAAGCCGGACTTCCAACACCCCAGTGCCCCAAAATGTGCGGGGCGCAGCCTGATTGCGGCCATTGCTCAGGACGCTGCAAGCGGCGAAGTTCTCATGCTGGGCTGGATGGACGAGGAAGCCTGGAACGCCACTCTTGCCACGGGCGAAGCACATTACTTCAGCCGCAGTCGTGCCAAACTCTGGCATAAAGGGGAAAGCTCCGGCAATGTTCAAAAAGTCCGGGCCATACGTCTGGACTGTGATGCTGATGCCGTAATTCTGGAAGTTGAACAAATCGGAGGGGCCGCTTGCCATGAAGGCTACCGTTCCTGTTTTTTCCGCAGGATGGAACTTCCTTCGGATGGAACACAGCCAGGCATCTGCTGTCCCCGGCTCTTTGACCCGGCCGACGTCTATGGTCAGGGTTCTTCACATTAAAAAAAGCTGCGGAGTTCTGCTTCCGCAGAATCAGATCCAACGCTGAAAGACCGTACAGCACAACGTTGTTATTTCAGGTAAGGAGTTCAGCTCCGCCTTTTCTCATGTATAAGGAGTACGTTCATGTCCGCCCCACGTCAGATAAAGCTGGGTATTCCCAAAGGTTCCCTTGAAGAGGCGACCATCTCCCTTTTTGAAAGAGCCGGTTGGAAAATCCATAAGCATGTACGTAACTATTTTCCGGATATCAACGATCCCGATATAACGGCCCGTCTCTGCCGGGTTCAGGAAATTCCCGGTTACATACGCGACGGCGTACTTGACGTTGCGCTTACCGGAAAGGACTGGCTGCTGGAAACAGGGGTGGAGTTTGCCGATGACAGAAACGGCGACACTAAAGAGGAAGCTCCCGTACGTCTGGTGTCGGATCTTGTATATTCCAAGGTTTCCAACCGTCCCGCACGCTGGGTACTGGCCGTGGCAGGTGACTCCCCGTATCAAGCCCCAAAGGATCTGGCCGGTAAACGCATCTCTACGGAACTCAAGGGCGTAACAACGCGCTACTTTGAAGGCCTGGATATCCCCGTACAAATCAACTATTCCTGGGGAGCGACGGAAGCCAAGGTCGTGGAAGGTCTGGCAGACGCCATTGTAGAAGTGACGGAAACGGAAACGACCATCAAGGCGCACGGACTGCGTGTCATTGATGAAGTCCTGGTAACCAATACCGTCTTGATTGCAAGCCGTGACGCCATGCTTGATCCATTCAAGCGGGCGAAAATCGATCAGATCAATTTACTGCTTCAGGGGGCTTTGCGGGCCGAAAGTCTGGTCTGCCTCAAAATGAATGCGCCATCTTCCCGTCTGGATGATATTCTGAATCTTCTTCCCGCGCTCAACTCCCCCACTGTAGCAAGCCTGCGCGATCCGGCATGGGTCTCGCTGGAAACCGTGGTGGACAGCCACCTGGTTCGTGATCTTATTCCCCGCCTGCGTAAACTCGGCGCGGAAGGCATCCTTGAATACAGCCTGAACAAGGTGATCTGAGTTTTAGCGGCAACAGTGTTCGTTCCTATTAAGCTATCACCTAACCGCAGTTTTCGGATATCTTAACACTGATATCAGTGTTGACGTGAATCTGAACTTCCAATATGCCAAAGCGAAAGATAAAGCACGGCATCTCTGTATTGCGGCACTTCGTAAACGATAATTGAAGAATCAAAAGCCACTGACAAATCGGTGGCTTTTGTTATACACCTCTGAGAATAGCCATTTGTCTTCGTAGATTCAGAAAATTTACCAACTCAGCATTCAGCAAAAAGTATTGCATAATTTTTCCACGCTATTTTCAGCATCTTCCTGAAAAAATGTCATAAATCAATACCACTTCAAAACTATCTAAATATTATTCTCAGTCTACATACTGTTCTGTACTATGACCGTATAAACATGCATATAAGATGTAGCTCATTTTCATTATGAACATGATCCCAGATCCGCGCGAAGCGTGACTATTCCCAACACCGGAGTAGCTTCTACTATACTCCCTCCTTCTGCTTACATAATTTTCGTAATATTTCTCCTATAGTCATTTTCTTCTCACCATAGAAAATCTGCCTGCGATATTTCAGAGCAAGTACTATATGGTATTTACAGTGTCATTTCGTATGCGCCAACTTCTTTGAATCACCCATTGTGACCTCCTTTTGATTTGATTATGGGCGCAGTTGCCAGAGCGCACCTCTTTCCTGGCAAATCAAAAAGGACCCACCGGCATAGCCGGTGGTTCTTCATATGCGC
>DWXS01000068.1 GCA_019119045.1 Candidatus Mailhella merdavium
ACGGGAAGCCCGTTTACGGGCCGCAAGTAACAGAAATGCAAGTGTCAGATCGTTATGCGCCTGCTAGGGCGCTGCTGGTAACAGAGCCTTACAGGCGCATATGAAGAACCACCGGCTATGCCGGTGGGTCCCTTTTTATCTGCTAAAGAAGGAAAAGCTCATTTGTTTATCTTGACGAAATTGTCTTCCGTACGCAGTTCGTCGGGCAGTATGCTCCATGTGGCGGGTTCCACCGGGGAAACCTTCTTTTCCGAGGGGGCGGGAAGCGTCTTCATCTGCGGGCAGTAGTCATAGGGATACCAGGAAGGACGATCCAGACCGCCGTCATGCACATATTCCCAGACGATTTCTCCACCTTCAGGGTGACCGGCTTCAGGCCGGATCTGCACCGTGCGGCCGATACTGTCTTCCGATGTAAGCACGTTGCCGTTGGGCAGTTTGCTTACGGTACTCATGACCGTGGAGAAGAGGCGAACCACTCGGTTGGGCACATAACTCCAGACCACCTCTCCGGAGGAGGGGTCGAACTCATGAAGAACGCTCTTGCCCGCATGAGCGACGGTCTTGGGGAAAAGGCCGTTGTCAAAGATAAGGATGTTGCCTTCTCCGGGTCTTCCTTTGGGAATCATATTCGGTTCATGGGAGTTGGTGAGACCTCCAAGTTTTTTGGTCTTCCAGGTCCAGACTATCTTCCCGCTTTCCTTGTCGATGAGCTGGACTTCGTCGAAGTGACGGGGGTTATACAGAATATTTCCCGGCTTGAAACGCTTGTCCCCGGCGTCATACCACTTGTTTTCCGGCAGTACGGAAATGGTGTTGCCGTGCGTCCAGTCGGAGACGGGGCGCATGGGATTGAAGAGGTTCAGATCCAGATGATCGGAGGAGTTCCACTGCCAGACTATCTTTTTTTCCGGCGTGACTTCGATGATGCTGTCGCCTATGAGCAGCGTATCACGGCGTTTTACCGTCCCAAACCATTGATCTTCAAAGTCCTTTACCTTATCCAGCTTCTCTACGGGCACATTTTCAAAGGTCAGAATCAGGGTATTGCCGTTGGGCAGACGCTGTACGTCATGATGCGGGCCGAGGTTGGTCTTGTATTCCCAGACGGTATTGCCGTCCCAGTCGTACTCCACCACTCTTTTGCCGACCTGATCCAGCGTCAGCAGATTGCCGTTGGGCAGAAGGCGGAAACGATCGCCCGGAGCGTTTTTCCAGACATGAACGACATTGCCGTTCATATCGATCAGTCTTCGTTCAGACGACGGCATGTTTACCCAGTTTCCCTTCTCATCTTTTTTTACATATGCGTATGCATCAGCGGCATTCGTGGGACCCCAGTGCCCACCGATGAGCATATAGCCGTTGGCTGCCTTTGAAGGATCGTACTGGGTAACTCCGGTCGGATAAATCAGGGGCGCGGCCTGAGCGGAGCCGGCACTCAGAAACAGGGTCGCCGCAAGGGCGATAAAGGTATGAAAGCGCATATTCTCCTCCTGGTGAACGCTGTTATAACAGGTTGCGTCGCTGCCCTTTCTGCGGAAAGGGAGAGCGGCAAAGACGCTAATAGGTCGCCATGCCGGGGACGTCCGTCATATTGAAGCGTACGTCACCGGACTCATCCTGCGGCGAGAGCTGCTGGTACATGAGCTTTGACATGCCGGGAACCTTGAGCAGATCTTCAGGCGTCTTGAACGGGCCGTGTGCCTCGCGGTAGCTTACGACGGCCTGCGCCAGGTCGGGAGAAAGAGTAATGCCGTCGTCACGGCATCCGTTGACCATAATCTCCGGCGTGGCCTTATTGAAACTGAAGGGAAAAGCCAGGGCTGGAAGCGCGGGAAGACAGAGCGCGGCGGCAAGTACAAAGCAGACAGATCTTTTCATCCTCTCATACTCCTCAAAAAGGACGTTGCCTCCGAAAAGGCTTTTTGCAGAAAGAAGGCACGAGGCTGTCGTATGTGTACTCCTGATTGAGGGAAGAATCTTCTCTGTAATCTTCCACAAGCCTCTTAATCAGCTCTTAATCTTCTTCAGCCCTTGGAGAAGGCTTTATTTAGCTCGTCGCGCCCTCTATAATAAAAGAAGAATTTCATGGCGAAGCGGAGGGGCGGACATGGAGCGGATGAATATTTCCGTGCTGATTCTGGAAGATGACCGTGAGCTGGCCGAATGTACGGCGGACTACCTGCGTTCCTACGGGCTGAAGGCAAAATTCGCCACAGACGTTCAGGAGTTTGAAGAAGCGCGGGCAAAGGAGAATTTCGATATTCTTCTGCTGGATATCATGCTGGGGGGAACCAGCGGGCTGGCCCTGTGTCACAAAATCAGAGAACGATCCGATATCCCCATCATTTTTCTCACCGCGCTGGGAGAGGAGGCGGGTATCGTGCTGGGGCTGGAAATGGGGGCGGACGATTATCTGGTCAAGCCCTTTTCCTGTCGTGAGCTGCTGGCCCGCATCAACCGCATCATGCGTCGCGTCCGCAAGGACAAGGCGCAGGTCTTGCCGCCGGAACTTGCGCTGAACATCCCGGAACCGGAGGGCCGTTTTCTCTTCGGGGACTGGGTGCTGGACACAAAGGCTCATCTGCTGCTGGACAGGGAGGGCGTGGCGTATAATCTCAGTCATTCCCAATATGTTATTCTGCTTTTTCTGCTCCGCCATCCGCATGAGGTCGTGGAGCGGGATACGCTGCTGGATCTTCTGGAAAGCGGAGGCGCGGGTGAGTCTTCCCAGCATCGTCTTGACGCTCACATATCGCGTCTGCGGGGCGTACTTGGCGATAACGACGCCGAAAAGACCTATATCCGCACGGTTCGCAATGTGGGATATATGTTCATCGCGGATTGTATGGAAAGGTAGTTGCCTTTTGTTGAGGAGAACGCCATGTGGAAGCCCGATGTTCTGAAGTCCCGCACGCTGGCCCGACGGCATGTGCTTATTCTGGGCGTGCTGTTTTTTCTCATTCAGATTATCTGCCTGGTATGGCTGCTGTATTATCTTGTCCGTGTGCAGGTAGATGTCAACCTGAACAACAAGGCCTATCTTTTTTCCAGCGCGTATGCCGTGCTTTCTCTGCTTCCTCCAGAAGAAAGGGCTGCCCACGCCGATCGCCTCACCAACGCGCGGGTATATTTTTATCTGAGCGACTCGCAGCCCGAGGTTGAGGCGGGAGAAGTCGAAACGGACAGGCTGTTCAGACTGCGTATTCTCTACACTCTTGCGACCCAGTATAAGGGGATAGATTTCGCTTACGACAACGTGCCCTGGGACGGCTACACGTCGCCGGAAGAAAAGGGTTTTTCCTGGAATTCCGGAACATTTGACGAATTTCAGGAAAATATCCCTCTGATTGCCTCCGTTTCCCACCGGCATACGCCGTTTCGCCTCCTCTGGGGAAAGCGATCGCCGGACAAGGCGGAAAGCCTGGATATTGCCGCTGTGGCGGCCTTGCCTTTCAGTGACGGCAGATGGCTGGTCGCCAATATTCACGACAATGCGTACACGGCCGTGGATGTTACGGTGTTCGTCATTTCCCTGCTGGCGCAGTTTCTTGTTCTCATGCTTGTGGTCACGCTGGAAATCAGATATCTGGTGCGCCCCTTGAAGAAACTCCAGCAGGATGCCGCCAGAATTAATCTGGACAGCCCCGTGGAGTTTCATGTGCCGGAAAATTCCTATGAAGAAATCAAGGGGCTTGCTACCTCCATCAGGGAACTTACGGTGCGTCTTTCCGAGCAGATTCGTCAGCGGAGCATGACGCTGACCTGTCTTTCCTACGATTTGCGTTCTCCTGTATGTCGTATGCGTATGCAGATGGAACGCATGGAAAAGGACGGAATCCGGGAAGTGCAGGTTCTGAATCGTTCCATGGACGAATTACAGGAACTCATGGATTCTGTTCTCAGCTATGCCAGAAGCGGCAGGGCCGGAGAGAATGCTGCAAAGATCAGCCTGCCCTCTCTGCTGTATTCCCTTTCCGAGGATTTTGAGGACGGCGGTCATGCCGTCCGAACGCTGCGTGCCGATCCCTGCGGGATAGTTCTTTACCCTCAGTCCATGCGCCGCTGTCTCCAGAATCTGATACAGAACGCGCTGGATTACGCAAAAAACAGCGACGAATGTTTTGAGCATGAAAACTGTGAAGTGCAGCTTGAAGGCGTGGAGGAAGAAGATCATTATGTCATTCTTGTGCGTGATTTCGGGGAAGGCATGAGCGAGGAGGATCTTGTCCGCGTATTTGAACCCTTCGTGCGGCTGGAACATTCCCGCAGCCGCAAGACGGGAGGCACGGGGCTTGGTTTGAGCATCGCCCGGAATCTGGCCCGCCTCAATAATGCGGATATTACGCTCAGCAACGCGCATCCCGGTCTGCTGGCTACGGTGCGTATCAGTAAGGCCGGCTGCCTTGCAGGCTCCGCAAAGTAAGGAAATTAAGAGAAAAGCTTACGCACCGTCTTTCCCTCACCTGCTTCCAGGGGACCAATAATACCAACCGGATCACCGATCCCTCGGTGAACAAACCCGTGGCGACCTCCTTCAATCCCATGGTGACGACCCTTTCCCCTGCGGGTTATATGACGACGGCGGATTCTGCATGGGAAGTCGACCTGCCGAACAGTTTCAAACTGTACAGAAATCTTACGGCCAACGTGCTGCTGGCCTATCTGGTCACGGATTACGACGAGGAAATACGCACGGCAAAATACGGAAATGCCTTCCGCTGTACCTTCAACCTCAACTATGTTTTTTTATTATCGCGCGCTGGGATGCGGACAGGCAGGGCCGTCGCTGCCGGATCGGCCGGACAGGAGAGCCTGAGGAAGCCGGAAAGCCGGGGATATTCTTATCCGCAGGCCTCCGGCTTCCTTTTTTTGCGAGCGAAGCAACTCGCAGAGGGGGACTGTTCTTCTCTGCAAGATTTTTCGCGTGTCTGGAGGAGGGGAGGCCATCTGCGCGGGCCAGCCTCTCCTTATGCAGCTTTTCATTACGTCATGGACTTGAGCGAATGAGCGAACCGGAGAACAGCGTTCCGATATCGTCGGGGAAGCGTGCCCGGAAAATCGGGAATCTGTTCAAAAGGACATATTCCGGCGGGATGTTGCTTCAGATTCGGAGCCGGGAGCTTCCGGGAAGGTGCTGCGATAGCCGGGATATCGCACGCATGGCTCCCATGTCGCGTATTCATGAGAATTGACAGAATCAGGCAATAAAATTCCAGAATTGAGTCTGGTCGGGGAAAGGTATGCGCTTATTATGCCGCCACGGATCATGGATTGAGGGCTTGGGCACAAACCGGAAACGCGCCTGCGCATCTTCGCCATCCGTCAAAATGAGTCGCCCCTGATTCCGCTTGCGTCGAGTTTTCCGTATCGGGCCTGTACACATTTGTCTCTCGGGAAGAGGGAAGGAGAGAGGTCGGAAAACAGGAGAGGATGAAACCGGAGAAACGGTAAAAGCGCGGCGGATGGATGCCGGGTATATCCCCGTTTTGGAAGCTTTCGGAGCTGAAGAAATGGAATTCCCCATCCCTGGCATAGGGAAGGAAAAAGGGAAAGAGCTGTTCAAAGATCCTCTGGAAAATTCAGCAGTCGAGACACGGACAGAGGCGAGGTTCGGAGCACGTCAGGCACCGCTGCCCCGGAGTTCGGAAAATCTGGCATGTCTGCATGCAAAAACGGATTGAAGCGATGAAAACAATAGCAAATCAGGTTTATGATGAAGAACGCGCCTTATATGGCGTCAGTAATGTGCATATTCTGGACTGTACCTTTGACGGCCCGGCAGATGGAGAAAGCGCCGTCAAGGAATGTTCGGATATTGTGGCCGAACGCTGTTCGTTCAATCTGCGTTATCCCTTCTGGCATGTTCACGGGCTGGATATCCGGGAATGCTATATGAATGAAGGATGCCGCGCGGCTCTCTGGTATTCGGATCGTGTCAGTGTTACAGGGAGCAGGCTGCACGGCATCAAGGCTTTTCGGGAGTGCCGCGACGTGCTTGTCCGCAACTGCGATATCAAGTCGGATGAGTTCGGCTGGTTTTCCCGCGAATTCGTGATGGAAGACTGTACGGTGGAAAGCGGTTATTTCATGTTGCACGCCGGAAATCTGGCCTTCGACAGAGTGCGCTTCAAAGGAAAATATGCGCTGCAATACCTGCATGACTGCGTATTTGATCATTGCGATATTACCAGCAGAGACGCATTCTGGCACGCGGATCATGTGCTTGTCAGAAACAGCGTACTGCGCGGAGAATTTCTCGGCTGGTATTCCGATCATCTCGTTCTTGAGCATTGCAGGATACTCAGCTCCCAGCCGCTGTGCTATTGCAAGTCTTTGAAATTGATTGACTGCGAAATTATTGATTCGGATCTCTGCTTTGAAAAGTCCGATGTGGACGCCGTTATCACTACGCCCGTCGACAGCATCAAAAATCCCCGTTCGGGGCGCATTGTGGTTCCTGCCGTGGAGGAAATCATTCGGAACGATGAATATTCCACGGCGGAAATCATTGTTACAGGACAACAGGGGTAGAGCGTTTTGCTCTTGAATGCATCTGCGATGCTGCAATTCAGGACGCAGTGTTCCGCCTTGCAGCGTTCACGCCTTTGCCGGAGCTTACTCTGCCACCATATCTGTACGTCCTGCCGGATACAGGCAAAATCTGCGGGTCGCCCGTGGGGGCCTGGCCTCAAGTGCATTGCGGCGGCTCCGGCCTCGCGACGCCGTTTCGCTTCGCCGGACTTGGGAGCATGTTCAACGCGAACATGCTCACAGGTCGGTCTTCATGGCAAAGAGCGCGGCTTTTTCTCCGTCGGACGCCGGATGAGTCCCCGCTCTTTGTTTATGTGCCGCAAGTCGTTGAAGGTGCCGACTTGCGGCAGGATAGCCCCTCAGCTGCGAACCGATTCGAAAGCCAGGCGCAGCGGCCGCACCATATCGCTCTTGCGGCTGATCATGCCTGCAATCCAGGCGCAGCCGTCGCGCAGAGGTTGACCGAAGGCCTGTTCAAACAGAGCCGGGTACGGCGTCACAACCAGAATATACGAGCCTTCCCTGCTCAGATCCGTTATGGCGAGCATGACGCTTTCCTTCCCCTCAGCCACCAGTTCGGCACAGGCGGCCAGCAGCTCTTTTTTCAGCGAGATCAGCGGCTTTGAATCCGGCGTTTCGAGCTGCCCTATACCGACGTAGTGCCCGTTCATGGTGAAGTCCTTGAAGTCGCGCAGTACCAGCTCCCGCATGGAGCAGCCGGAAATATCGGCCTTGGCGGCCAGCAGTTCAGCGCCGAGGCCGTTTATATCTTTGATTCCGGCCAGCCCGGCGAGTTCCTCCGCCGCACGGCGATCCTGTGCCGTTGTGGAAGAGGATTTGAACTGTGAGGTATCGGAAAGAATGGCGCAGAGCATTCCTCCGGCCAGTTCCGGCGTAAGAGAGACTTCATAAAAGCGGAACAGACCGGAAAGCAGGGTTGCGCAGCAGGCCACGGGGGCGAGCCACAGTTCCGGCGTCCGGGGCGCAACCAGAGCATCGCAGCGATGATGATCGAAGACGGCCGTTATCTGCGCATTTTCAAGGTCTGGCGGGCCCTGTTCGACATTGGAGAAATCCACCAGCGCCACCTGTCTGCCGCTCACGGAACCGAGGGGCTCGGGGCAGGGCAGATGAAAGCGGCTCAGTGCAAAGCGACTTTCCGGCGTAAGGGGGCCGGCCATGGCGGCAACGGCGGACATGCCTCTGCCGTTCAGCAGCGCGGTCGCTGCCAGCGCGCTGACAACGCTGTCCGTATCGGGGCACAGATGACCGAAGACCAGAATGGGGGAACGGCTGGACACATTCACTCCTGAAAATGAACCGGACTGCCGGCGGAAGGGCGATGGAACCGGCGTATGGCATGGCGCGGCTTCACAGCATGGGGCATGCCGTGGAGAATCCGCAGAAAGGACTTGAAGGGCGTAAGGGCTTCACGCTCGGAACGGATATGCTCCGGGAGGCCTCAGGCCGGAGCGGGCGGATCGTGGAAGGCTGAACCCTGCGGAATTTCCGTACCCCCGTCTTGTGTTTGAGGGACGAAATGCCCCGAGGCGTAATCGACCGGCGAATACTTCAATAGGCTTTGTCTCTGGGTATCGAGTCGATATGAGGCGGAAAGACATTTCGGCATGATGCGCGGTCGTTTTCTCCTTCTGCATGAGCAGCGCGCCGAAAATCGGCGCGCATCATGCCGAAATGTCAGATCTGCATTATCGACGTACCCTTGTGATACAGCTTTTTAAAAAGAAAATTTCGCCGTTCAGCAGGACTCGTGCTTGCGATCTTCCGCGGGAAGGATACCGCGTTCGCTTTTGCGCACGAAGTCGATGAACTCTGCTATATCGGGCAGATGACCGTATTCCGCTTCAAGCTGGAGCAGCGCGTCCGGTCTGGGAATTCCGGAGAACCAGAGCAGACGGTAGGCCTGTTTGAAACCGGAGACCAGTTCCTGCGAAGCCTTGATGCGGCGCAGACCCACAAAATTGGGGGACTGAACCTGCGCGCGGTTGCCCACGGCCAGCATCCAGGGAGGCAGATCCTGCGCAATGCCGGACATGCCGCCGACGAAGGCGTGTTTGCCCACACGGGTGAACTGATGCACGGCGGAGAGTCCGCCGATGATGGCGTAGTCGTCCACGAAGCAGTGTCCGGCAAGCGTGGCGTTGTTGGACATGACGACATTATTTCTGACGTTGCAGTCGTGCGCCACATGCACATAGGCCATGAGCAGGTTGCCGTCGCCTATGCGCGTGATGCCCCCGCCGCTCTCCGTACCGCGGTGCAGGGTGGAGAACTCGCGGATATTGTTCCTGTTGCCGATGATCAGCTGGCTGACTTCGCCGTGAAATTTGAGATCCTGCGGTTCGCCGCCCACCATGGCGTAGGAATGGATGTGGTTGTCCTCGCCGACCGAGGTGTACCTTTTGATCGAAGCAAAGGCGTCCACTCTGGTACGTGCGCCGATGACCACATCTTCCTCGATGAGCGCGCAGGGGCCGATGACCACATCTTCCCCAAGTTCGGCCTTGGGGGAGACGAACGCGGAAGGATGGATGACGGGCGCGGCCATTTACAGGCTCCTTCTGGGTTGGGCGGCAGCGGTCAGGGTCGCCTCGGCGGCCAGTTTGCCGTCCACATAGGCCCGCGCGTCCATTTTCCACAACTGGAGCCTGTGCTGAAGATTGGTGCATTCCATTTCCAGACGGTCGCCGGGGATGACCGGACGCCGGAAGCGGGCTTTTTCTATGCCGGTGAACAGGCAGAGCTTGTCGTCAAGAGTTTCGCCTTCGGGAAGGCTGTGAGCGACGAGTACGATGCCGGTCTGAGCCAGAGCCTCGACGATCAGAACGCCGGGCATGACGGGAATTCCCGGAAAATGCCCCTGAAAGAAGGGTTCGTTGAAGGTGAGGTTCTTGTAGGCCCTGATGCTTGACATGGGCTGGATTTCCAGCACCCGATCCACCAGCAGGAAGGGGTAGCGGTGAGGAAGAAGTTCGAGAATGCGTCCTATGTTGAGAGGGGCGGCGGAAGTATCGCTCATGGCTGATCCTTAAAATAGTAGAGAGAGGAAGAGTAAGCCGGGGATTATTCCCCACCGCGCAGGTCTGCCAGTTCCTTTTCCAGTCTGGCGATGCGCTTGAAGAGTTCGGGGAAGCGGGGCATGAGGGAGAGCGTGCGCAGATAGGTGGTATAATCCACAGTGGGTGTGCCGCCCACGACTTTGCCCGCTTCGATATCCTTGGCCACGCCGGACTGAGGGCCGATGGTCACACCGTCGCCGATGTGCAGATGACCGGCCACGCCGACCTGACCGGCCATGGTCACTTTGTCGCCCACATGGGTGGAGCCGGAAATGCCGACCTGGGAGACGATGAGGCATTCCCGCCCGAGTCTGACATTATGGCCCACCTGAACCAGGTTGTCGAGGCAGGTTTCGTCTCCGATACGGGTGGCGGAAAGGGCGGCGCGATCCACGGCGCTGTTGACGCCGACTTCCACTCTGTTTCCCAGTTCCACATGGCCGATCTGGGGGATTTTTCGTATGCCTTCTTCCGTTCGGACGAAACCGAAGCCCTCGCCTCCGATGATCGCTCCGGGCTGGAGTACGCAGCCCTCGCCGAGGATGCTGCCCGACATGAGGACGGCGTTCGGATACAGAGTACAGCCGTTTCCGATCACGCAGTCCTCGCCGACATAGACGCCGGGAAAGAGCGTGCATCCGGCGCCGATTCTGGCGCGATGGGCGATATACACGAAAGGATAGACGATGCATCCTTCGCCGAGTTCCGCTTCCGGCGAGATGGAGGCCAGAGGGCTGACGCCGTGAAAGGAACCTTGCGGAGCGGCAAACATGCCTATGGCGCGGGCAAAGGTGGGGTAGGGATCTTCGCAGATCAGCGCGTTTTTCACCTCGCCGGCATGTTCCGGGCGGACGATGACGGCTCCCGCTCTGGTGGTGGCCAGTTGATGCGCGTATTTCGGATTGGCCAGAAAGCTCAGTTCCGAGGGGCCGGCTTCATCCAGCGTGTTCACGCCGGTAATGAGGATATCCTCACCCTGAAGGCGCGTCCCGAGAGTTTCGGCCATATGAGAAAGATGGTGGCTTTTCATCAGATACTCCGGGCCTTCCCCGGCTTCGGGGAACGGTTGGGGGAACGGACGGACGCCGTTTCTGCCCGTCGGAAAGCCACGCGAGGGAAATCCGTGCGGGCCGGAACGGTCCGTCCGGGATGAAGAGGCCGCGCGCGGTTCCGGAGAAACGGCGCGGCCGGGCTGCTACTTCACGTTGAACTTGCCGCCCTTCTTTTTCCAGATCTTGTTGGCTTCGGCGAGGACGCCTTCGCTCACATTGACGCTTTCGCTGGCAAAGGGCGTGATGGAGGGGTTGTAGTTGAGAAGCAGGTCGTAATCGTTGGCCTTGGCGTAGGTGGAGCAGGCTTCCGAAAGGACTTCGAGCAGCTGCTTGTCCACGGCGGTCTGCACGGGGGCGATGCGCTGATTCAGATCGTTCTGCTTCTTTTCAAATTCCTGAATGCGGGTCTGAAGTTCGCGCCCCTTCTTGTTGCGGGCGTCTTCGGACATCGCGGCGGCCTGAGTGCGGAACTGATCCATGTCCTTCTTGAGGGTTTCTCCCTGTTTTTCAAGCGCGCTGCGTTCCTTGCCGAAGCGGTCCTGCAGAAGCTTGTCGGCGGCCTTGCCGACGTCGCTGTTGGCGGTAATGCCGACAAGGTTGATGATGCCGATTTTTCCGGCGGCAAGCGCAGGAGCGGAACAGGCGAGGCAAATGGCCAGAGCCATGACGATGCTGCGGATCATGAAATACTCCTCTGCATGATGCAGGATGGGGGCGCGGCGGAGCGGCGCCCGTGTTCTCGGAAAAAAGCCGCAGAGCGGCGGAATGGAAAAACACAGTTAATGACAATACGCTTCCGGCCCGCGGGGCGTCAAGGCATGATTGGCTTCCTTCTTTTCCGGCCTGCATCGACAAGGCCTGCGCTTTGGGCTAGGTGTACGGAGAAGAATCCCCTCGTCGTCGGCAGTCCCGGTCGCGTCCGGGACGCATATACTCCGTTCGGAATACGGCCAGTTCAGTTTTCCGGACGTTTTTCACGGAGGAAAGTCATGAGCGATTTTTTTGTTACGCTGGTTCCCGAACGTATTTTTATTCCGCAGGCGGAGCAGGCCGCCATGGAAAGACGTATGGTCGCATGGATGCAGGAGAACGGCTGGATCGAGAAGGAAAAAAGCGACTGTACCCTCGACGGGGACGGCGGCTGGCGTTTCACTCCGGCAGGATCCAGGCATATTGCCGACGAAGACTACAGCACGCTGCTCACCTATGGCTTTTGTGTGAAAACATATGAGGGCAAGGGCGTGTTCACCAATCTCGAGGGCGGACTGGAAGAGGCCCTGTGCCCTGCCTGCGGAGAGAATATCGAGGAAGATTTTTACGATATGGTCGGGGATTGGGCCATGGCGGAAGGCTCCCCTCCTCTGACGTGCCCGTGCTGCGGCGCAGCGTCCGACATCCGGGAATACAGGCTCGATCCTCCGTGGGGCTTCAGTCAGATCGGCTTTGAATTCTGGAACATCGGCGACATTGACCCGGAATTTACGGCGGAGTTTGCCTCCGTTCTGGGAGAGCCTGTCCGCGTCGTATGGGCGCATTTGTGAAGCTTTTGCAAGTGTTCCTTTTTTGTGGGATCTGCGTGGAAAACTGCCGTTGTCGACAAGCCGGAGGCTTTCGGGTAGGGTAAGAGAAGAATGTTCTGCTTTTCACAAATAACGTGTCCGGGCCGCCGGAGGGGGCGGCAGGGAGAGTTCATGTCCGCAACTATTTCTACGGGTCGCTCTGCTGTGGTCTTCGGCCTTGTGTTCCTTCTTTTTTCCGTGCTGCTTCCCGGTATTGTACGGGCTGAAGGAACAGAGCTTGTGCGTTACTGGCAGGTCGAGGGGGTGAACCCGGATTCGGAACTTTCCCTTTCCGGCCGGACACCGCTGCATCTGGCCTTTATTCCCCAGGAGAATCTGTGCGCCGCAGAATACGGCGATCAATGGTATGCCGTCTGCGCGCGCTCCACGGGCATGGCCGGAAGGCCTGCTCCCGACGTGACGCTTGATCCTCCTCTGCCCGGGACATGGCGCTGGACGGATGATCGGCTGCTTTCCTTCACGCCCTTTACAGACTGGCCGGCCGGAACCCGCTACACGGTCAGGCTGCCGGAATCTTCCCTGCCTCCCGCCACCCGCGTTGAGCAGCCGATTTCCTTTGTCACGCAGAGCGTGAAGGTCACAGGCTCGGGAGCCTTCCGCGTTGATCCGCAGAATCCGCGGGAAATGGCGGTCAGCGGGAGCATCCGATTCAGTTTTCCCATGCGGAAGGAAAGCGTGTCCGCCACTGCGGAACTGCCGGAGGGGAGCAAGACGCTGATCGGAGAACCTGTGTTTCTGTGGGACGAAAACGGGCTTGAACTGAGTTTCAGCGTTCCCGTGCGCGCGCTGGATGTGCGGAACGGAACACTGCGCGTGAACGTGGCACGGGGAGCCATGGCCCTTTTCGGCGGCGCGCCTGCCGAGGGTCTGGAGCTTAACATCAGTCTGCCCGGAAAAAATGAACTGTTCCGACTTGAGAGCGCGGAAGCCGCGGTGCTGACGGGGGCGGACATGCGCGCGCATCAGACGCTGGCGCTGAGCTTTTCCCTGCCCGTCAGCGCGCGCGAGGCCGGCAAGGCACTGACGGTCAGGATTCTTCCCCGGCAGAGAACGGAAGCGGAGGAGCGTCAGGCCGACGAACGCCCGCTCTACAACTGGTGGAATCTTGCGGAGCTGACCCCGGATGTACTGGCCCGATCCCGTACCGTAGCTCTGTCCCTGCCGGAAGATCCCGACGCCGCGCTGACGACGCTGGGTTTCGGTTTCAAGGAAGAGCTGGAGCCGGGGCGCAGTCTGCTGATTACTTTGGGGCAACTGAGCAGCAGGGACGGTTTTTCCAGCGGGAAGGAAAGCAGCTTTTTCACCGTCGTGCCCGAGTTTCCGGAAGAGCTTCGCATTTTGCAGAAAGGCAACGTCCTCGCGCTGGGGGACGACGACAGACTGTCGCTGTACAGCCGCAACCTTGAAGGCATCGCCTGGAAAGCCTGGCAGGTGCGTTCTTCTTTCATTAATCAGTTTGCCGGTATGAACGGGGGCAGTTTTGCCGAGCCGTCTCTTCCCGACGCCATGCTGGACTCCCTTTCCGTTCTGGGCGAGGGGAATATTCCCCTTGTGCGACGCGATGCAGGCAGTCCCCAGTTTTCTTCGCTCGATCTTGCTCCGCTGCTCAAAGATCGGACGGACGGTCGCAAGGGGCTGTTTGTTCTGCGTCTGACGGGGCTGCGCGACGGCAGGGAAGTTGTTGAGGAACGGCGTTTTGTGCTGGTCACGGATCTGGGGCTGATCCGGAAGAGCTGGGCGAACGGAGAGGGAACGCTCTATGTGGCTTCCCTGTCTTCCGGCGGGCCTGCCGCGTCGGTAGATGTCCGCGTCATCGGCGCAAACGGCCTTCCCGTGTATGAGGCCGTGAGCGATGGGGGCGGCAGGGTGTTCCTGCCCGATCTGTCCGGCCTGCGCGCCGATAAAGCTCCTGTGGCCGTTGTGGCCGAGCGGAAGGGGGATCTGGCCTTTCTGCCCTGGCAGGGCTGGGCTGCGGCCAGTCTGGAAACGGACTTCTCGCGCTTTGATATTTACGGAGAAACGGAAAGCGAAGAGGGGCTGAACGTATTCCTGTTCGGAGAACGGGACATCTATCGCCCCGGCGAAACGGCGCACGTCGGTTATATCGTACGTCAGAGCGGCGGCGCGGATCTGAAGGGCCTGCCTCTTCGGGCCGAACTGCGCGATCCCCGCGGCAATATTGCCGCCTCGTGGGATTTGCGTCTTCCGGAATCGGGCTTCGGCGAACTGGAGTATCCCGTTGCCGTTACGGCGCCCACCGGGCTGTACACGCTCGATCTGCGCCTGCGCGACGACAGAAACGAGGAAGGGAATTTCCTGCGCGCGCTGTTTTTCCGTGTTGAGGAATTCCAGCCGGACACGCTGCGTCTGACGCTGGCTCTTTCTCCCCGGCCTGCCGGAGGAGGCTGGCTGTGTACGCGGGATATTCCGCAGGAGCTGGCTGCCGCGGTCGATCTTGAAAATCTGTTCGGCGCGCCCGCATCCGGCGCGCGTGTGACGGGCGGGATGGATGTTTCTCCCGCAGCATTTTCCTTCCCGGCCTATCCCGGCTGGCATTTTTACGACGCGGCTCCGCTGGGGCAGGGGGCTTCGCGCTTTCTGGGGGAACTCACAACGGCGGAGGACGGAACGGCGCGTTTTGTTCTGCCTGCCGAGTCCTATGAACATGCTTCCTGCCGTCTGAATGTCACGGCCCGGGGCTTTGAGCCGGGAGGAGGGCGCAGCGTATCCGCGCTGGCCGGAATCACGGTGTCTCCGCTGGAATATGTGCTGGGCTGGAAGTCGAGCTCCGATCTGGACTGGCTGCCTCAGAACGGAAGCTCGACGCTTCGTCTTCTGGCGGTGGATTCCTCGCTCGCTCCCCGCGCTCTGGGAGAACTCACGCTGGAGACGCTGGGCGTGACCTGGACAAAAAGCCTGATCCGCGACGAACGCGGTCTGTACCGTTATGAAAATCTGCGCCGTGAAACGGTGTTGAAGTCCTCCCGAATCAGCCTCGGGGCGGAAGAAAGGGAAATTGCGCTCGACACCTCGAATCCTGGGGAACGGGTGCTGCTTGTCCGTGCTTCGGACGGGACGCTTCTGGCCCGCATACCCTATGTCGTGGCGGGCACGGCCCCCGTACTGACGGATGAACTGCGCGATCCCGTGCTGCGCGCCGCGCTGGATAAAAAGGACTACGCGCCCGGCGACACCATGAAGGTCATGCTGACTACGCCCTATAAGGGGGCGGGCCTCATCACCGTGGAGCGCGAAAAGGTTGTGACGGAACACTGGTTCCGCTCCGAGGGCGGAACTTCCGTGGAGGAAGTGACACTGCCTGCCGATTTCGAGGGGCGGGCCTACCTCAATGTGACCTATTTCCGTTCACCTGAAGACGGGGACATTTTCACCCGTCCTCATGCCGCGCTGGCACAGCCCTTTACCGTCAATATGGAGCGGCGGGATCTGGGGATCGTCGTGGAACCCCGGCTTGTGGAATCCCGAGGGGAGGCCGTTGCCCGTCCCGGCGGGGAACTTGTCGTGGATCTGCGCGCAAAGCGGCCGTGCCGGGCGCTGCTCTTTGCCGTGGACGAAGGCGTATTGCAGCTAACCGGCTTTAAGACGCCCGATCCTCTCGGGGACATGCTGGGCAAACGCGCCCTTCAGGTGAAGACTTCCCAGTATTTTGATCTGCTCATGCCGGAATACGGCATGCTTCACGCCTCGCTTGCGGCATATGGCGGCGGCGAGGGTATGGCGACGCAGGCAGCCATGGGGCAGAATCCCTTCCGTCGGCCGGGCGAAAAGTCCGTGGTTTTCTGGTCGGGAATCATGGACGCGGGGCCGGAGTCCGTAAGCGTACACATTCCTCTGCCCGACTATTTCAGCGGCCGCCTGCGGATCATGGCCGTTGCCTGCTCGGCGGACGGCAAGGACTGGGGCCTGTCGTCCTGTCGCAGGGATGTCGACGTTCAGGCAGAAGTCGTACTGCAACCGGCCTTTCCGCTCTTTGTCGCTCCGGGAGACGAGTTCGAGGCGTCCCTGACGCTGACGGACATGAGCGGACTTGCGCCGGATGCACCGTCAGAAACGGAAACCGGGAAGATTCCCGGGCGGCGTCTGCGCCTGGACGTGGAAACGGGCGAAGGCCTCGAGGTGCTTTCGCCGCTTCCGTCCGAGGTGGAACTGTATCATGCCCGCGGACGGACGGTGACCATGCGTCTGCGCGCAAAGGATTATCCCGGCGGGGAAAGCGTGCTGATCCGCGTCGCTCCGGGCGAAGGGGAGCAGGGGAATCCCGTGACGCGAAGCGTGGGCCTGTCCGTGCGTCCGGCAACGCCGCGTGCGACAATGGCGGCCTTCGGACGGACGAAGGCTTCCGGCTCGGCCGAAAATGTCTGGACGGCAACGCGCCGTCTCTACCCCGAATTCTCGACCTTCCGGGCCGGCCTTTCTCCTTTGCCGCTTCCCGTGGTGCGCGGCTTCATGAACTATCTGGACGCCTATCCCTACGGCTGCACCGAGCAGGTGACCAGCGCGGCCTTCCCGGCCCTGGTTATGCTTTCCATGCCGGAACTCATGCCTGAAGACGGAACCTGGGATGCGGCAAAACTGCGCGATACGGTGCAGCAGGTTCTGACCACGCTCTCCGCCCGCAGCGACGGAGGCTGGAATTTTGCCATGTGGCCGGGGAGCTGGGTTCATGAGGATCTGCTGCTTTCCGCCTATGTGGCTGATTTCCTGACTACGGCAAAGGAAGCGGGCATTGTTGTGCCCTACACTCTGGAAAGAAATCTGCTGGCCGGGCTGGAGGAGGCGGCTTCCTCCGTTCCCGGTTCCCTGCGCGACGTCCGCGTGCGGGCCTATGCCGCCTGGGTGCTGACCAGAAACGGGGTGATTACATCCAATATTCTTGCCAATCTGGACGCATGGCTGAACCGTCATGTCACGAAAAACGGCAAGCCTGCCTGGCACGGGGATATTGCCGCCGTGTTCATGGGCGGAAGCTGGAAGCTCATGATGCAGCTCGAGGAAGGGCGGAAGCTGGTGTCCGGCTTCAAGCCCGATCCTGTGCAGACCTGGAGTACGGATGAGTTTGAAGGACTCTCCGCCCGCGCCTTCTACCTGTCCGTGCTTGCCGGGCAGTTCCCGGACATGCTGAAGGAAGAGGCGGCCGTCAGGGCACAGGACGAACTGCTGGAACTGGCCTCGTCCGGGTCCTTCACCACCTTTTCCGCAGCGCAGGCCGCGCGCGCCATGCTGGCCTGCATGAAGGCCGGGGCGGCGACTCCTGGGGAACTTCCTGAACGTTCGCTGCGTCTGGAGGCTCTGGATGCTACCGGCAAAACTCTGCTTCAGCATACAGGCTCCGGCCCTCTGCTCCGGCTTGAACTGGAGCAGGGAGAACGCACGCCGACTCCCTCGCCTGCCGACATTGCTTCCCTGCGGGTGGCGGCGGATCGTCCTCTGTTCTGGGACGTTGCCGTTTCAGGTTTCGACGCGGAGCTGCCGGACAAGCCCGCATACAACGGCCTGGAAGTCTTCCGGGAAATACGTGATGCCGAAGGGAATACGGTCATGGACGGCACGGGGCATTTTCTGCGTCCCGTCCGGCAGGGGGAAGAGCTGACGGTGATCCTGCATGTGCGTTCCTATGACAGGCCCGCGGATAATGTGGCCGTCAGCGATCTTCTGCCCGGCGCGCTGGAAATGATAGTCAGCGATATGGGCGGCGTGCTGCGCGCCGGTCTGGATGCCGTGCCCGGCGGTACGGAATCCTTCATGCTGGAAGGCGATTACGTCGAACGGCGCGAGGATCGCATGCTGATATTCACATCCGCCTCGCCGCGCGACGGCGTGTTCGCCTACCGGGTGCGGGCCGTGACGAAGGGCGATTTCGTCGTGCCTCCGTTGCGTGCCGAAGCCATGTACGATCCCCGTCTGAATGCGACGGGTGCGGCAAGCCGTATGGTGGTGGAATAAGCGCGCATGGATCGAGCTGTTATGGGAAAGAGCCGTCGCGTGCGCCGCGCCGCGATCGTTGCGGCGGCTCTTTCCGGAATGTTGCTGATCCTGTCGGCCCTGCTCTGGCTGGCCCTGCTGCTGGCTCCCCGTCCGGATCTTTACGGCGGGGCGGATTTTTCGCGCGTGTTTACGGACAGGACGGGCCGTATTCTGCGCGTATGTCTGACGCACGATGAAAAATACCGGATATTCACCCCGCTGGACGCCATGCCTGCGGAACTGCTCGAAGCGACGCTGCTGTATGAGGATCGGGATTTCTGGAAACATTCCGGCGTAGATATTCCGGCCTTGTTCCGGGCAGCCTGGACTACTGTTTCCGGCGGGCGTCGAATGGGAGCTTCCACGCTGACCATGCAGCTGGCCCGGATCTCCGGACATATAGACAGCTCCCATGTGCCCGGCAAGCTGGTTCAGATATGGTACGCGCTTGTGCTGGAGCGGCACTATGCCAAGCGGGATATTCTGGAAGCCTACCTCAATCTTGCGCCCTACGGAGGCAATATCGAGGGAGTGGGAGCCGCTGCCCGCGTGTACTTTTCCAAGGATGCGTCCGCCCTCAGTCTGCCGGAGATCATGGCTCTGGTTCCCGTGCCTCAGCATCCGGCCGCGCGCAATCCGCTTTCCGGCCGGGAAGGCGCGCTGTCCGCAGCCCGCGTGCGTCTGCACGGGCTGTGGAACGAGGCCCATCCCGGTGCGGAAGATATGTTTTTTGCCGATGTGCCGCTGCGGGTACGCGGCCCGCGCAATCTGCCCTCCGAAGCTCCCCACGCCGTGGATTCCCTGCTGGCGGCCTTTCAGGCCGGAGAGGAGCGCGTACCCGCCGGGCAGTCGGGGCGGCAGATGAGCGGAGGAACGATCGTTACGACGCTTGATCTTGATATCCAGCATCTTGTGGAAAAAGCGCTGCGCCGGGCGGTGGAACGGGGGAAAAGCTGGGGGATGCGCAATGCCGCCGCTCTGCTGCTGGACTGGCGCACGGCGGAAATACGCGCGCTGGTCGGATCGGCCGATTTTAACAGTGCGGCCATTTCCGGGCAGGTGGACGGTACGGCGGCGCGGCGTTCTCCCGGCTCCGCGCTCAAGCCCTTCATCTACGCGCTGGCTCTGGAACAGGGGCTTATCCATCCGGCCACCATTCTGGCGGATACGCCGAAGGTTTTTCGGGCGTACGAACCGGAAAATGCTGACGGGGAATTTCGCGGGCCGCTGCGCGCGGACGAGGCTCTGCGGGCCAGCCGGAACATTCCCGCCATATGGCTGGCGGAACGTCTGCGCGCGCCAGGGCTTTACGGCTTTCTGAAAAATGCGGGGACGGCCTTTGAACGCGATGCGGAATATTATGGGTTGGCGCTGGCCCTCGGCGGAGCGGAAGTTTCCATGCGCGAGCTTGCCGCGCTGTATGCCGCGCTTCCCGCGCTCGGGCAGTGGCGTCCGCCTTCGCTGCTTCCTTCCTCCGGGGAGCCGGGGAAGCGGATTCTTTCCCCTGAAGCTGCCTGGGTAACGCTGACCATGCTTCGCCAGCCCTGGCTTTCCGGTCTGGGAGGAACGGGCTTCGGCGATATCCCCTGCGCCTGGAAGACGGGGACGTCCAGCGGCCTGCGCGACGCCTGGACGGCCGGAGTATTCGGCCCCTATGTGCTGCTTGTGTGGGTGGGGAACTTCGATAACTCCTCCAATCCCGGCTTTACCGGCATACACGCCGCCGCGCCGCCGTTTTTCGAGATTGCGCGCAATCTCGTCCGTCGCGAGGGCCTGCGGGATATCGCGCTTTCTCCTTCCTATGCGGAAAAAAACAAACTGAACGTGCGGCAGGTGGAAGTCTGCGCGCCTACTGGGGATGTGCGCCTCGATCTGTGCGGTGAACGTCCCCGCGCCTCGTGCTGGTTCATTCCCGGCGTTTCACCCATCAGGGATTCCGGTATTCTGCGTGAAATTCTGGTGGATACGCGCACGGGGCTGCGTCAGTGCAGGGAAATCCCCGGCGTGACGGAACGGCGTATTCTGGAGTTCTGGCCTGCGGACATGATGGAACTGTTCCGCCGGGCGGGCGTGCGCAAGCCTTCTCCGCCGCCTTTTGCGCCGGAATGCGCACAGGGACGGAGTCCCGGTCGGTCACCGGAGATTGTTTCTCCCCGGGAGGGTGTGAGCTATGCCGTCAGACTGGACGGAGAAGGTGAGATCCCGCTGATTGCACGTCCGGACGGAGATGCGGAGACCCTGTTCTGGTTTGACGGTCGCGAATTTGCGGGAGCCTGTGCCGCCGGGGAAACGCTGAACTGGAAAGCCTCTCCGGGAAGGCATGTGCTGCGCGTGGTGGATGATCTCGGACGCACGGCGGAACGGACGGTGGATGTGGAAAGCGTGCCCTGATCCGTTCCATTATGCTGCAAAAGCGACGGAAAAGGCCTTTGGACGAGGCTTTTCTTCCCTTTACTTGCATTCCTGGGCGGAGTAGATCAGACGGATTCCGCAAGTCCGGCCCTTTTGTGACGGTACCGGCGCGGTTCGCACGTTTCACGCCGCACAGCGCGGCGCAGCAGGAGTACGCATGAGTCAGTCCAAATTTCCCGCCCGCATCCGGTATGAATATGAACAGGATCCCGCGGCCCGTCTGCAGTATGCCCATGGCGTGTGGGGCGGCATCAATCCCCAGGGGGAAATTGAAATCAATTTCTATCTGGAGAGCGATAAACTCCCCCAGTTTTCCGAACGTCAGGTTGAACCGGACGGCTCCTTCGGTCAGGAATATGTGCCCTTTGACGAGGATGTCCGCGTGGTGACACGGCGCATTCATTCCAAGGTCGTGCTGGGCTATCATACCGCCCGCGCCCTGCAGGAATGGCTCGAGGAAAAGATCGACATGCTGGACATGGAAGAGGAGGGGGGCGCACCCTTCACCATAGAAGGCCCGGGAGGTCTGGAACAGTAATGCCTCCGCGTCGTCATCAATGGAGCAGCGCGCCCGAAGGGCAGGAAGAGGAGCGCGTCAGCCGTTCCCGCCGCAAGCGGGAGAGTACGGCTCTGCAGGAACTGGGAGAAAAGCTCGCGGAACTGCCCCCGGCTGCTCAGGCCCGTCTTCCTCTGCCTTCCGATCTCCGGGATGCCCTGAATGAATACCGCCGCATCAGCAATAAAGAGGCCCGCCGTCGTCAGCTTCAGTTCATAGGTCGGCTGATGCGTGAAGCGGAAGCGGACGGCGCGCTTCCGGCCATTCTTGAGGCGTGGGCCGCGCTGGAATAGCGGCGTCGTATCCGCAAAACGACATGAAAAACGGGAGTCCTGGAAACGTTCTCTGGTGTCCCGCCTTGTTCGGCGCACTTTATTCCGAAATGAAACAGGACTCCGTGCGGAGCGACGTGCCGGGCGCATACGGGGATGCGGCAGGTTGAGCGACGCGCAAGTATCATTTTCCCGGGAGGAGCGGCTGCGTCTGTGTTTTGTCCTGTAGATGAACAGGAATGAACACGGGTGAATCCGGAAAGCGGGCCGCGTTTGCATGCCCTGAGCAGCCGATATGCTGTCTCAGGGGGGCTTAAAATATCTGTCGGCCATAGCCCCCTGTGTTCCGGCGTGCAGCTTTCACACTTCCGCCGGAGCCTGCTCTGCCGTCCATACCTGCACGCCCCTGCGGGGTGCCCGTCAGGCGGCTAGTCCATAAGCATATTGGGGCTGCTCCGGCGTCGCGGCGCAGTCGTGCTTCGTCTGACTTCTGGAGCATGTTCAAAACGATTATGCGCTAATGTACAGGCCTGATATGTCGGCCGGATGTGGTGTTCGGTATGTGGTGTCCGGTGTGAGCTTTGTTGTTACTGCGCCCGGACAAGGCGCAGACAGGCAATTTCCGAGGGAGTAAACAGTCTTGCGGCGACAAAGCTCCACAGGCCCGTGCCGTTGCTGACATACAGATACATATTTCCCACTTTATAGAGCCCGGAGACATATCCTCCGTTCGAAGCGGCCACAAGCTGCCTGACTCCGGGCATGAGCCCTCCGTGCGTGTGCCCGGAGAGCTGGAGTGCGACGCCGAGGGCTTCGGCCTCTTCCGGTCTGTCCGGCACATGACTGATCAGTATGCGCACGGCTCCGTCGGGTACGCCGTCGAAAATGTTGCTCGGTTCCTTTGAGCCGTGAAAGCGCATATCGGCTCCGCCCAGGGCCAGCGCAGCGTTCCCGCGACGGATCAGCGCATGACTGTCGCAGAGAAGGCGGTAGCCGTGCGTATCATAGAAGCGCAGCCATTCTTCCCGTCCCTGGTACATTTCGTGATTGCCCAGGGTGAAGAAGACGCCATCCCGCGCATGGAGCTTTTCCAGCGGAGCCAGAACGTCGGAAATGAGCCCCGGAGCAGATTCCCCCAGATCGCCGGAAAGAACGATGACATCCGCGTCCAGAGCGTTGACCTTCTCGACGACGGATTCCAGCCAGGGGGCCGTGAAGATGGTGCCGAGATGCAGATCCGTCAGCTGAACGATACGGAAGTCTTCCAGCTCTGCAGGGAGATTTTGTATGGGAACGGCCGTTTCCCGGACATCGGGAATCTTTACGGCATTATAAAAGGCAATCAGACCTGTTGCCGCACCGAGCAGCAGCACCCCGAGAGAAAGTTTTCTTGAGAGCAGGGTGTGCAGCGGCGTCCGCCACAGGGGCGCAAGTATCAGGGCTGGGGCAAGCAGCGCCGTCCTGATGCTCTGGAGGGCCGTGATCGGCAGGATCATGGCCGTACAGCAGACGAGCGGGAAAAGCAGCGCCGCCGGCCAGGTGGTGAAGGTATGACGCATCCAGGGCAGAGCAAGAGAAAGAATGCCTGCTGCGCCTGCGAGAGCGACGGGTATTTTCCAGCGTTTTTTTCCGGGCAGGCTGAGTACCAGCCAGATCAGACAGGTCAGAGCAAAGAGCGTGACAGCGACCATCATCTGTCTGAATCCCATGGCCTGTATCAGGTGCAGCATCTGTGTTTTCAGAGCATCCATGCAGCGCAGCGTCATGAAGAGGTGGAGACGGAAGCCCCGAGATGCGTGCGGGCAAAGCAGGAGATGAGGATTCCTCCTGCCTGAGCCACGTTCAGAGAGTCGAATTCACGCAGAAAGGGGATGTACAGACTGTGTGCGCAGCGTTTTGCCACTCCCGGGCGCACACCCTTGTCCTCATTGCCGAGTACCAGCAGGGCGGGCAGTTCGAGACGGGAGCTGAGGGCATTCTGTCCGCCGTCCGCAAAGCGGGCGGCATAGGTGACGAAGCCTGCTTTTTCGGCCTGTTCCACGGCGCGGGAAAGATTGACCACTTCGGCCAGCGGCAGACGTTCCAGCGCACCGGCGGCGGAGCGGCGCGCCCCCGGACCGAGATACGCGCTGTTGTGTCGGGGCAGTACCAGACCTGCGCCGCCCAGTGCATACAGCGTGCGGGCCAGCGTCCCTACGTTGCCGGGGTCCTGTACCTGATCCAGGGCAACGATAAGCGGGAGGGGGGCCTTGACGGCTTCGCTCAACAACGTTTCCCACTCCGTGCGGGACGAGACCCGCAGACGGGCGAGAACCCCCTGATGATGCGCTCCGGGGCAGAGCCTCGTCAGCGCGTCGTCAGGGAGCAGTGTGAAGCGAACTTTTGACGAACGGCACAGATCGAGCAGTTCGGAGCTTTCCCGACTGGGACGGCCTTTGCGCAGATAGATCTGATCAATGTCTGCCGGAGAGGAGCGCAGCAGCTCCAATACGGGCTTCAGACCTGGGAGAAAATTTTCATTTTCCATAAAAATAAATAAAATTCAATACGATAAAATAAAAAACGGGGTATGTCCCTTGTCTAGACTTTTCCTAATGGATTGCCGGAAACCCCGGATATCTGTACATTGTCGAACAGGCGTTCACAGCTCCCCGGAAGCGACCTGATCGACCCGGAGGCTGGCGGAAAAATAGCCGTGGATCCCGGAGAACAACATGTTCTTGCGGGTGCTGTCTACCGGACTTGCCGTAATTTGCGTGCGGCGTCAAGGGTAACGGAGAATATGTCGGACGGGATCGCTACCATCCGTCTTCAGGGATAACAGGCCTCGGGAGAGCATATGCGAGTTGGAACACATCGAACGGGAATTTTCGGCATACGGTGGGTATTTTTCTGCTTTTGCGCATGGCTGATTTCGGGCTGCGCCACGACCCAGACCACCATTCTGCCCAATCCGGACGATGCCGCCCCGGACTACTCGGGAATTATTCTCGAGGACGACGGTATTGTTCTGACCGATGCGGAACGCAGAGCCCTCCTGTCACAGGGAGAACTGGATCGCGGCCTGAGTCGTGAAGATCTGCTGGAAGTCCAGAAGTATTTCAAATTCTATGTTCACGGCAACCGCCGTACCATCGAGCTGAATCTGCTCCGTTCCCGTCCTTATCTGGCCTATGCCCGCAAAGTCTTCCGGGAAAAGGGCATGCCCGAGGAGCTGGCCTGTCTTGCCTATGTGGAAAGCGGATACAATCCTGTTGCCGTTTCCCGCTCCAAGGCTATGGGAATGTGGCAGTTCATGTCCGCCACGGGGCGGCAGTATGATCTCACGCAGGACTGGTGGATGGACGAACGGCTGGATCCCTATAAGGCGACTCGTGCTGCGGCGGAATATCTGGCAGAGCTTTACGACATGTTCCATGACTGGCATCTGGCCATTGCTTCTTACAATGCCGGCCCCGGCAAGATCAGCCGGGCGCTGGAAGGAACCGGCGAGAGCGAATTCTTTGAACTTTGCCGCAGTAACGACATGCTGGATGAAAAACGGCAGCTCAAGCCGGAAACCATGCAGTATGTGCCGCGTTTTCTTGCCATGTGCAAGATCATGCGCAATATCGACACGCTGGGGTTCAGCCCCGCGGAACCACGCCCTGAAGATCTGGTGAAGGTTCCCGCCCGGGAACTGCGCGCCAAACCCAACACGGATCTGGCAGCCTTTGCCGGCGCGCTGAACATGAGCTGGGCGGAATTTTCCGCCTATAACCCGGCCTTCAAGCGTTATATCACCCCTCCGGACAGACATGTTTCCGTCTATGTGCCCTACCATGTCGAAGCCCGCGCGGACAAGCTGTTGCGGGACGGCAAACTGTCCGGCAAGGGCTGGGCGACATATACCATCGTGCGCAACGATACTTTGAGCAAGATCAGCAGTCGTACGGGTGTGCCCGTCAGCATTTTGCGGCAGGCCAACCCCCGCTGCGAACCGCTGCAAATCGGCAAGAAGCTGCGTATTCCCAGTATGAGCGGGAACGGCGAATATATGATTGCGTCCGCTTCTTCCAAAAAAGCCTCTTCCGGAAGTTCTTCCTCCTCCTCAAAGGCCTCTCAGGGAAAACGCTCCTCCGGGAGTTCCAGAGCCGCAGCCGTGGCCGCCGCACCGAAGAAATCCTCTCAGACGGCGGCTCCGTCGAAAAAGTCTTCCCGGTCGGCCACTGTGGCGGCCGCGTCAAAAAAATCGTCCTCGACATCTGCCAAATCTTCCGGTTCTGGAAAAAGCGGAGGACGCTCGCATGAGGTGCGTTCCGGCGATACGCTGGCTTCCATCGCCAGGGAATACGGCGTCACGCTGACGGCCATGCGTGAGGCAAATACCCAGCTTGAGGATCCGCATAAGCTGAAGGTAGGACAGAAGCTCAATGTTCCCGCAGCCCCCAAGAAGGACATCATGTACACAGTCCGGTCGGGCGATACGTTATGGAGCATTTCCCGCCGCTTCAACACGTCCCCCGGAGAAATCCGCAGCCTGAACAACCTCACGAGCAATACTCTCCGTCCCGGAGACGCTCTGCGGGTGGCCGTCAACTGATCCTCGGCTCGGCACTTTTTTTGCAGCCCCGCATGTCTTCCTTTCATGCGGGGTTTCTTTTTGGGGGCGGCAACGACACTTTACTTGCGGCATATCTTGAGGATACAATGACACTTGTGAATGTTTTTATTTCCGGTCGCAGAGGGGCAGTATCGCGTTTCCCTTTGCGTCCGCGTCTTCCTTTTCCGGAAGATGTTAACCCAAAAAGGAACCGTAAATGAAAGCGTGGAAAGTTCTGACCCTGTGCGTTGCCTGCATGGCGGCCTTTTCCCTGAGTATTCCCTCCGATGTGGAAGCAAAGCGTCTTGGCGGAGGGCGCAGTTTCGGCAGTTCTCCCAGCATGAGCCGTCCTGCGACGCCGTCGGCGCCGAGCGGAACCTATCGTCAGCAGAGCAATACCTACAGTCGGCAGGCAAATCCCGCGGCCGGCGCGGGTGCGGCCGCCATGAACCGCCCCGGATGGGGAGGCATGCTGGGCGGCCTTCTTGCGGGAACCTTCATCGGTTCCATGCTGTTCGGCAATGGTATGGCCGGAGCAGGGGCAGGCGGTGGTCTGCTGGATCTCATCATTCTGGGTCTGCTGGTGTATTTCGGCGTCAAGATGTTCCGTCGTTTTAAGGCAAACCAGCAGGGTGGGGCAGCCTCGTCCTCCATGTATCGTGAAGCTCCCCGGCCCGCTTCCGACGCTTCTGCCTGGGGCAGTCTGAAAAATGAGGAAGGGCAGACCTATGAAGCTCCCCGCGCGTCGGCCGTTCCCTCCGACTTTGATCAGGAAGAGTTTCTGCGCGGTGCGAAAATGGCCTATACACGGCTTCAGGAATCGTGGGATCGCCGTGATCTGGACGATATTGCCCAGTTTGCCACCCCGGCCGTGGTGCAGGAACTGCGCGCCCAGAGGGACGAAGATCCTAAGCCGGGCGTAACGCAAATTCTCAAAGTCGACGCCTCCGTGGTGGAAGTGCGTGAGGAAGGGACGGAACAGCGCGTATCCGTGTTCTTTGACGTGCTGATGCGCGAAGATCCCACGCAGGAACGTCCGGAACAGGTGCGCGAACTGTGGCATTTTGTGCGAAATCGCGCGGGTGACGATTCATGGAGATTGGACGGAATCCAGCAGATGGTATAGAGCGGAGCAGACTGTCTTTTCCCCGAACGCTCTTTTGCCGGACAAAGATGTTCGCCCTTTTTTATGAGAAGGCACAGTTTCCGTTTTTCGCCTGTATAGACGATTCCGTCTTTACAGGATGACGAAGGCTCTGGTTCGGCTGGGCGAGATACAGGATCGCTCTTCAGGAACGGACACTGTTGTAGAGAAGCCGATTCCGATCTTCCCGCATACTGATCGGCTTCTTCCATCCCGGAGCCCCTGCCGGAAGAAGGGCGGAAGACACCTGACAGCATGGGACTTGTGCTGAATCGTGAAGCTGTCATACCGGTGAAAATGTATGAAGAGCCCCGGGCGGAGCTTTCGCCCGGGGCATCCTTTTTGCTTTTTTCACGAACAGGGCCTTTCCATGCTAAGCGTTTCGCCCGGCCGTAAAAAAGCGAATTGACAAGAGGGCGCAGTCAGTGAAATGTTTTCTGCGGATTTCTTCCACCGGTATTCGATGTGCTGTAATTTTCGAAAAGAAAGACGCTCTCTCTCACTCTCTCTCTTTGTCGAACCCCCTGGTTATCATATGACGGAATGGAAAATTGATATGCCGATTTTTGCAAATTCCATGAAAGCACGCTGGTTGAATGGTCTGGGTATGTTGCTGCGTACAAATCCCGTCGTGGGAGGAATACGGAGAGGAGCGGGAAAAGTCGGCTCTTTTTCCAGGGAGAGGAGAATTTCCGCCAGAATGCCCAGAAATATACGGAGACTCAGCCTTCGCGTACTGCGCAACGGACGTGTCGTCCTGCGTCGGGGGAGCAATGCTCCACGCTTTGCCGTCGAGCTGGTGCGTCACCCCAGAACTGTCGGCGCCATATGTCCGAGCGGAACTCAGCTTGCGGGAGCCATGGCCGCAGCCATTCCGGAAGGGAAGGGACTGGTGATTGAGATCGGCGCAGGGACGGGGGCCGTGACGCGGGCCATACTTGCCCGGGGGATAGAGCCTGAACGCCTGCTTGTGCTGGAGCGTTCACCGGAGTTCTGCCGTATGTTGCGGAGGAAATTTCCGGGGCTGAATATTGTGGAAGGGGATGCGGCCATGCTGGCTTCCTATGTGCCGGAAGGCCGTGAGGTGGTTGCCGTCGTTTCTTCCCTGCCGCTGATGAATTTTCCTTCTTCTCTGCGGGAAGCCATTCTTGAGCAGGTTCGGCGCGTGATCGGTACACGGGGATGCGTCATCCAGTTTACCTATGCGCTGCTTGGCGAATCGCCCTACTCGCGGAATGGTTTTCGACGCGACCTGTGCCGCTTTATTCCCAGAAACCTGCCGCCTGCCAAGGTAGAACGCTTCTGGCTTTAGCTTCACACGAGTCGGATTGGAAGCGGAGAGGCGAGCTTTCGTTTTGCAGGAGGTTCTGCTTTGTGATTGGCCCTTCTGCTGCGCTGGTTACGTTCAGAGGCGGTGCCGGAAGTTCCATCTGAAAAAGACGTGGGCCGTTTTGTTTTGAACATGCTCCCGGAACCAGGTGAAGCAGGATTCCGCCGCAAGGCCGGATCAAACGCAATATTTTTGTTGCGGCGTAGCTGCCCGACGAGCGGGGGCATGGACAACAGAGCAGGCTCCGGCGGAGACGCGAAACCTGCGGGCTGGAACACAGAGGGCCTGAACGCCGATGTGTTCAGGAGCAGAACGTACTGATTCCGTTCCGCAGGTACAGCGGAATAAGTGCGCCGGCAAGAGAATAGCCCCGCAGGAAGATCCGGGCATTGCGCCCCGTATCGGTACTCGATGTGTGAGCTGTATTATTTTCTTCTGTCGTTTCCCCGGATGAGGTAAAATTTTTTCTTTTCCTCATACATCCTGCGATCGGCTTCATCGAACTGTTTTCTGATATTGCAGGCGGAGGCCCGCCAGGAAATGCCGACGGAACTGCTGATGCCATGCAGTTCCATATCCCGATGGACGGAAAGAACAAGGGAGCGGAAACCGGCTTCATCGTGCGTGTCGTCAATAATGACAAACTCGTCCCCACCGATACGGAAAGCCGCTTCACCGAAGGCCTGGCGCAGGAGATTGTCTCCCGCGCTGTGTCCAAGCCTGTCGTTCATTTTTTTCAGCCCGTTCAGATCAAAGCAGGCAAGACCCAGAGGTGAGCTGTGTTCATCCTGCCAGGAATCCAGAATCTGATTGAATTTATTCCTGTTGCAGAGTCCGGTCAGGGAATCTTCAAAGCTCATGCGCCTGAGTATGTTTGTCTGATGCTCGATATTCTTTTTTTGCGAGTCAATCTGCTCCTGAAGATAGGTATAGGTTTCCCTGGAAAATTTTGTGGGAAAGCCGATATCGCTTTCCACCATCTCCGAATAGGGATTCGATATATGTATATGGTGGCAGCGGAAGCCTGTTTCCGTCCAGCGGAACAGGGCTGTTATGCGCTGATGTACTCTCAGATAGATGTTGGTACTCGGATCTGTGGCTATCCACAGTCTCCCGGTACAGAGAAAAACATCCGGCGCGACCAGAAGTACGTCATAGTGTTCGTCCGAAATATTACAGAGTGGAACCTTGCCTGCAAACTGCCGGAACGTATTCGCCGTTGTTTCGAGATCTGCCGCGTATTCGTGTTCCGCTGCGCCGAACCAGCTGAAGGGGGCCTCAAAATAGGCAATCAGAGCTTCGTCGTCATTTTCGCAATAGTGCTTATGCAGAAAAAAACTGGTCAGATCCCTCACTATCTTCTTTTTTACATCGTCGGCGATCAGTTTGTCTATCATCTGCAAATTCCCATTGCTCCAGGTTCAACACATCGCTCGTCTGCCTGCTTTCCCGCCTCGTTGTGAGCCGTATCGGCGTCAGACGGAACCGGTGAACCATCAAAAAAGAAGAGGGAGGCCCGACGGGCTCCGCAAGCTTTTCAGCGTGCGCCTTCCTCCGCGTTTTCAAATATGGCGATCAGCTTTTT
Source organism: Candidatus Mailhella merdavium (assembly GCA_019119045.1). GTDB lineage: Bacteria > Desulfobacterota > Desulfovibrionia > Desulfovibrionales > Desulfovibrionaceae > Mailhella > Mailhella merdavium. The sequence goes on from DWXS01000068.1 coordinate 30,116, forward strand.
TGCGAGTGGCTTGTATCCTCCGCACACTGCGCTGCATTCCTGAAAAAGGCGCAGGCCCAGCTCTTCGTCCGGGGTGGGGCTGTCGTTAAACGCATCGACAAAGATATCTTCAACATCCTGCTCTGACAAAAGTTCGTTGGATATCAGATGCAGAAAGGCGGAAAGAAACTGCATTTCCAGTTCATATTCGTGTGCTGATTCGGAAGTCATCAGTATCTCCTGTGTAAACGCCAGCACGTCGCCGCATGTGTAATTATCTTTTATATATCCTGGATATGCGATCAAAAAATCGTTTATTCCGGAATAATATTGCATGGTAAGGCATTGCTTCAAAGATTCGCCTCTCAACCCGGCACAGAGAGATCGCGGGGAAACCGGTTGCACTTGCCGTTCTGGAAGGAGTTCTCCGCGCCTGTTTCTGGTCATGGACCATATATGCGACATGAAGTAGTCCAGTGCAAGAAGATCATTGTCTGAGCATATGGCGGATTCCACGGGGCTTGAGATTTTGGAGCAGTCGACCGGAAGGCCGGCGTAAGAATTATTTCCGTCGCCGTCAGAATATGCATCGGGTTCCGGATTGTTGATATTTTTTCGTGAATCCGTCTGTACGGACTGCTTGGGAAGCCAGCCCTTCAGGCTCTGTACGTCTCCGGACTTGGAAAAGGCGCAGGCTGCCGGGAATGAAAAGAACAGAGTGCAGAGCAGAATAGTTGTGATTGCCGGTAGTATGTTCATCTGAGAACTCCGTTCCGAGTTGCCGTTTATCTGAACAGAACGACGGATGTGCCTTTTTCCAGCGCGTTGTCTATGGAAACATCGGACAGTCGTACGGAAAACGTCGCTCCCTCTTTTGCCGTGAGAGAGGAAAATACATGCGGCTCATCCTCCACATAGGCGGAAATGACATGGAAGGGGAAGGGCTTGCCCGTATCGTTGGTTATGCTGATATTGACGCCGAGTTCGAGACTGCCGAATTCTCCGCCCACATGCTCAATTCTGTTCTTAATCTTCTCCGGAATGCCGAGCGTCAGCAGCGTGTCGGGATCGGATATGAGGTTGATATGGGAATCGGACAGGAGTTTGCCCTCCGTACTTTTGGCCAGCAGAATGGGAATGTTGAAATGGGCGTAGGAATCGAAGTCGTTTCTTGTGCAGCCTGCATATTCTGCATCGTCAAAGATGATGGGAATTTTTCCCTGTATTTCGATGAGCGCGTCGGAGGGGGTTTTGCTGTTGCCTTCATGGCAGCTTGAAATCTCGACACGCAGATCGCCGGGGATCACTTTGTTTTCGGAGCTGAGCAGATCCGTCATGTTGACCTGTGTGTCGACTTCCGCGTCGCATCCGAAAAGAAGCAGTAAAAGTGTCAGAAGCAGCGTCCGTTTCATGATTCCTCCTGCGGCTCGTTCAGGTCAGGCTTTTTCAACCGGCTTTCCGGGCCGGGCAAGAATGAGGCAGAGCAGGGCGATGATACCGCCGATCAGAGCCTGCTGGATTGCGCCCACGTTGGGAGCGAGCAGGAAAATGCCCAATGAGAGCAGCAGCATGATGATGCTGCACGTTTTCAGTACGCGGTGCTTTTTTCCTGTAAGAAAGATGGCGAAGCACACTATGCAGGTGATAAAGGTGATGAGGGTGAAAAGATAGAACGGCGCGTCGGCACCGTTGAAGAAATTGACCAGCGCCAGAATGCGATATCCGCCTTCAAGCCCCAGGGCGCAGGCAAGTATGCCGATGATGCAGACGAACTTATTCATGCGAATCCTCCAGATCATACTGAAAAATGTGGAAATGCAAGTACGGCTCCGCTGTGTTCGGGAATGTTGAATCAGGGCTTGGCGTAGTACAGGAAGAGGATGAATGCTCATACAACATGATCCTCAATCTTTTTTACCTCGCATACCTGTCAGTAAAATTTCAATTGTTCTGTGGTCAGCATTCCACGGTACGAAAACATCGTACCGCACTGTTGCAGAAAATGCGGATAAGGCATGGCGGACGCGCATCGTAATGCTTTCGGATTCATGATATCACATTCAGCATTACTCCTGGAGAAGCCTCTGTTCAAGAAGAATTTTCAAGATTTCCAGGAAGTGATTTTTTCTGCGGAAAATAAGGAATATTGGGGGATAGGATAAAATATCAAGATTCTCGCGGACAAGATGTCGAAGCGTTTTGCATTATTTTTTCCAGACGGAGCCATGTGGAGATGCGGCTGCTTCTTTTTCTGCACAGAATGTTCAGCTCTGCGAAGTCGGGGGCTTCATAGTCGCGCAGGCTTGCGGAGAGACTTTTCCGGCGGGCGGATTCGGAAAGACGGCCGAATCGGAAGTGTGCCCGCAGGATGAGAAGGTTTCGGGGCCTGTCCGATGCCATGTTTTCCGAGATATTGGCGTTCGGCGTTGCTCTTCGTTGTGAGGAGAAATGGGGGAGACAGGTTTCCGTGACGGAGGTTCATCCCGCGTATATGCCGAATCCGGATCGGTGCGGACAATCCCGGCCCCGTTTTGCATGCAGTATTTACGGTTCTGCGGACTTCGGCCGGAGAGACTTGCCCCCGCAGGGGAAGGCGCGACAGAATGGCGAAGACGTAGCCTCTGCGTTCGCAGCCTGAAGAGGCAGGGGGATGATGCGGTCTTCTGCTAAAAACGATACCTGAAGGCCATATTGAGACGGTGCCGCGTATATGCGCAGGTCCAGATATTGGAATCGCGCTTTGTGTATACATACTGGAGTGTCGGCGTGATGCCGTATTTCTCGAAAGAGCTGGAGGACAGGGAGGCGAAGAACTGCCAGGTTCTGTCTTTGCGCTGGAGGCTGTCGATGCGGTAATCCCTTGTAATGTACCACTGGGAGCCGTGGTACGTTGAAGGAGAAAAGCTCAGCTCCCCGAAGAAAGAGAGGCCGAAGGGCAGGATTCGGTAAAGACCGAGAGCATAACGCCATGTGGTGCTGCTCTGGGCGTCGCTGCGGGTATTGTCTTCCTGACAGGCAAGCCCTGCCTGAACAAAGGTTCGGTCGTTGAGGACATAGCGGGCCTGCGTGGAGACGGCGAATATGTTGCCCCGCAGAAAGCTGTCGACATAGCTGTCGGCGTAGCGTATGGCCGACCAGGAAAGTTCTCCGCTCAGGATGAAACGTTGCCATGACCACTGGGCGTCAAGGCGCAGTCCGTATTCTTCGCTGTACTGTCTGCCCGCATACCAGCGTTTGCGGAAGGTAGGCTGGAGGCTCAGTTCCCCCTGTTCAAAGGTACGGCGCGGGCCGCTGGCAAGGAAAAGCTGATAGTCGTCAAAAGATCCCTGCTCATATTCAAGGGCCTGAACGCTGATACTGTTGCGCAGGCCGAAATCCCGGCTGAAGCGCAGATACTGGTCGAAACTGCCGCCCGCGCTCAGGCCCATGCCGCCTTTTTCTCCGTCCAGAGGTCGGCAGAGCAACATTCCGCCGAAGGCAATACACTCCTCTTCGCCGCCGGAGGCCTGATTGATGTTGGAGTCGGGAACCAGCGACAGATCGAGGGAAACGCTCCAGTCCTTCATGCGTCTGATCCGGGTGAGGAAAAGATCCACCTTTTCCTGAACCTCCGGCGGGAGGCCGCTTCCCTTGAGCAGTTCAAACTGCAGCCGGGCGTCCTCATAATCTCCGTTCAGAAAGTAGGCCCGCGCCAGTTCCAGGCGCACTCGCGCCAGATCCGGATTCATGCGCAGGATGTCCTGAAAGAGGAGAGCGGCATCCCGGAAACTTCCTTCCAGCATGAATATGCCCGCCAGTTGAAAAGCAGCTTCAATCCGGTATTCCCGCACCCGGCCGCGCCGCATCAGTTCCCGGTACAGGGTGACGGCTTCATCCCTGCGACCCTGCCCCGCAAGGATACGGGCCAGAATCAGGACTTCCCGTTCTGTGAGCTTCCGCTCTCCGGCGGACGCATACGCGCCCGCCGGAGCAGCATCCCCCATCTCCGTCCCTGTGGCTGCGGAAACGGGCGCGGGCAGTGCGGCAAGAAGCAGGAAAAGAAGGAATACAGCGGGCCGGGGGAGGAACATGTCTATTTCTTCACGCCGAAGGAGCCGCCAAATATAAACTGATCGTTGGTGCTCGGATTGCTTGCGTCGATATTAAAGCGTCCTGATGCTTCGCTGGCGCTGCCGTTGCCGTAAAAGTCTCCTTTCAGGTATGTCTCGTCTTCGTTGAACATGGGGCCGGACATGGGATCGGGGAAATTGATTTCAGTTGTGTTGCCGTTATTCGTGATGGAAGGTGTACCGACATTGTTGAATGTGTTGCCTGTTATATCGAATGTAAAGCCGATGTTGTAGAAGTTCGGGAAGTTCAGGGCCAGATTGCCGCCCGTGCCCATAGAATTAATCGTCAGTGTGGCGTCTCCCCTTAGGTCAAGTATTTCAATGGGGTTTTCGATCGAGGTTCCGCTGTATTGCGCTGCCATGGCCATGGCCTTGCCCGTGAAGCGCGTATCTTTGTCGGGGATTGCAGCGTGTGCGGGATCTCCGCCGCTGACCGGGTAGAAGTCCGTGTACTGAAAAGGATTTTTTTCAGTAAAGGTTGTTGACTGCCCGTTCCACACGAAGGTTCCGACATAGCCTGCTTTTATACCCCACATGCCGAAAGATGCATAATCCAACACCAGATCACCCTTCTTCGGTATACTCAGCTTTACAAACTCCTCTCCGCCAAGCGCGGTTCCGGTGAAATAAACGTCGGGTTGACCGGAAGTGCCGTGCAAGGGCCCCCAGTTTTCATTCTCGAATGTTTTACCCCGTGGGTCTTCGCCCAAAAAACTGGTCGTCGCCTCAGTCATAATGTCGGTGTCGATGACCTCTTTATAGACGGGAAGAGCGGCAGGATGATACTTGTTGAGGAGGTTTTGATTTCCGTAAATTTCTATGTTTCCTGTGGAATCGTTGTATTTGATGGTCAGATTTTCGCCATTGAGATTGTAGTTCTTGAGTGCGTCTTCCAGATTGTCGTTGCCTGGGAGATTAGCGTAGTATTCCGCCAGATAGCCCTGCTGGGGCATACCGCCGGTGATCTCTGCGGCGGAGATGGTCGGGCGAGGAGCCAGAGGCGTTGCGCCTCCTCCGTCTCCCCCGCCGCCGACGCAGGCTGTCAAGGAGATAAGGCCGCTCATGACGGCGAACAGCATGAATGTTTGCGACATTCTGTTCATGGAATAGTCCTCCCTGTGAAAAGTAAGTATACCAGTATATTATGGAAAAAATGCACCATTCCGTTCCGTTGGGCGGTCTCCGGATGCCGGGAGGGAGTGTTGTCCGTTTTTCACGGGATAAGTTCTCCGCCTCCGGGCACGGCATGGCCTGTCAGGGGGAAAGAGTGTCTTTCAGTGGTTGTGTGAGGCATCCGGCTCTGAAGCGGCGGTATGGCTGCCTGTCTGAACGCAATCGGGAGGCGGTACGTTGCGCCGCGTATGATAACGGGCATAAAAGGCCGATACTTCAAGCCATTGTGACCGGACTTCTTCAATACTGTACGCTCGTGCGGAAGGATGCCGTGTTCCCCAGAACAACAGGTCGGGATATCCTGCGTATCTGCAGATATTCAGCCTCTTGTCGATCTATTCACGGCCTTTCTGAGGAAGATCACGCTGCCACAGTTCCTTTCCCCAGACGATGACAATATCCGGCGCGAGACATTCGAGCGTTTCAAAAAGAGCCTGCTGCGACTCGCATCTCAGAGCGTCCGTGAGCCGACGTCCGTCTCCGGGGCCTGTGCCGACGTGCTTCTGAAAAAACTCGTGGAAAGCCAGACAGCTCCACAGGTAATCCGTCTGTCCGTATCCTTTTCCGCCAAGTACGGCCGCCATTATTCTGAAGCACCGTACATACGGAGGCGTCCGGCCTGTATCCGCAAGGGTATTGAGATAGTCGTCCTCAATCAGTTCCCTGATACGTTCTGTGCCTGATCCCATTTCCGGATGCTCTCTTCATCAGCTCCCGCCGCATATACCGAATGTCCGAGGACGAGCAGACGAGGTTCGGCCGCGTCATAGTCACTGCCGATGTAAGGAAGGAAATGAAGATGTTTCGCCCTGCGGAGACATGCTTCCTTTGGCCCGTTCATAAAAAATCCTTTCCGTCAGTTTCATTCTCTGTCTTGATCTTGGGGGCTGACCCCGATGGGTTATGCGCTTTCTGTTTTTCACACTGATAGGTTGTATTCATATGAGTGTCAATACCTATAGATGGTTTTATTGCGTGATATCTTACCTATCATTCCCTCTCAGCAGAGGATGACATGGATAAAAATGCACTCGATTTCGCCAGAAAGCTGGGCAGGCGTGTCCGGGAACTGCGTGAACGAAAGGGCCTGACTCAGGACAGAGCGGCGGAACTTGCCGGTATCACCGGGAAATACTGGGGAGAAGTGGAGCGGGGGAGCGTGGCCGTGTCCGCCGTGGTGCTGGATGGCATGACGTCCGCTCTCGGCGCATCCGTGGCCGACGCCATGGATATGGAACATTGCGCGGATCGTCAGGAACTTCTGGAACAGCTGGAATCATACCTGAAAAAGGCGGACGAGCGCACGCTGCGCCTGTATCTGCGGCTTCTGCGCAGCCTGCAGTGGTAGCGTCATCCCCATGATCTTCATCAGGAGGCTTTCAATATACAGGAAATGTCTCCCCCCAGCCTCCCGTATGGCGTGCGGTGAAACGGGTACAGCGTTGGAGATGTGTCGTATGAGGGGGAGTCCTTTCGAGCCGGGCGGCGCGTGACGTCTTCGGACGAAGAGGAACGGGTCTTTTCTGGGCGTCTTCGCTGATTGCAGGGTACACGCACTCCGGGTCTGACGGAGCAAGACTACGCTGTAAGCTCAGAGCAGCCACGATGTACCTGCGGCGTAGCCAGGCGAGGGGCGGTTCGCAGAGCCGTGCCTGTAGTCCGTAGGGCGTATAGAGCGACGCAGGCTCCGGCGGAGGCGTGAACGCTGCGAGCTGGAACAGAGAGTCCCGGATTGCGGGTATGTTCAAAAGCAGAAGGCTCTAAAAGAGGAACAACGAGGGGCTTGCGGGGTTTCGCGTCATCGGGAGGGCGAGGCCTCGCTCCGGCACAGGCCGTCGGCGGGGCATTCGATTGAAATGAAATACACGTCCACCCCGGATTCCGAACATTCCTGAAAGGAGGCGTCATTAACAGTGATGGCGGTAAAGCTGTTTTTTCCGTCGCGGATGCGTACCTTATGTACCTGACGAAAAATGCTTCGATCGGAGGCTCCGGAGGCAAGCGCTTCAGAAGCCAGAAGCTCAACGTCCACGCTGTCATAACCTCCCGCCCTCTCGCTGAGATGCAGATTTTTCAGCCTTGTTCCGACCGCGCTCGCAGCCCATCCGTCAGGGGCAGAGCAATTCGGATATTGCTGTTCATGGGCAAGAGCCGCATGGCTGCAAACGATGCAGATAAAGCAGAGCAGATATGGAATGATGTGCATCATTTCCCCCTGTGGGCTTCTCTTTCTCGAAACGACGGATATACGCAAGTCGGCGTTCATTTACCTGCCTTAAGATGGGGCGATGCCGGTGAAAAGATCCTGGCGTATCCTATTCATCTCATGGCATTTTTTATAAGAAAATGCCGAATGTCAATGTCGGCCGCCAATAAGCGCGGGAATCTTGGAAAAAGGACTCCGCATATGCGGAGTTGAAGGCTCATGAACAGGTAGACGGCTTCTGCCGTCAATGTGTCAGTGTAACAATAAAATGTTTCTGAAATTTCAAGGTATTAAGACATATTTTCCTACCCTTTGCATTTCTCTTGTGTCTTGCTGGGAAGAGGTGTAAAGCAGCGAGGCCGTGCGCTGCGCGACGTATGGCGGCGGGCGTGTCAAGCAGCTTGAAATGTGGCTTTCTGCCGCATACGGGGAGGGGGATCATGCCTTTTTCAAACATTCAGACCAGAGCCACATTGTTCGGGTTGACAGCTCCCATCTGCTGGGGGATGACCGTGGGGCTGATCCGCAGTATTACGGAGTCCTTCGGGCTGGCCGCCGGGTTGACGCTTTTATACGGCACGACCATTGTTTTTCTGTTCTTTCTGTTGGGCAGGCCGCGTCTTTCGGCTTTTCCCCGCAAGTATCTTTTTTTCGGCCTTCCCCTGGCGAATCTGTGTTCCATCTGTTTCTGCCTGTCCATGTATCTTTCCGACGGCGGGCAGCAGACAGTGGAAGTCGGCATGATCAACTATACCTGGCCCTGTCTGGTGGTGCTTTTTGCCATTCTGTTCAATGGGCAGAAAGCGCGCTGGTGGATCGTGCCCGGTGTCATCATCAGCTTTGCGGGAATCATGCTTGTGCTGGGAGGGGAACAAGGTATCGATCTTCAAGGAATATGGCAGCATATGCAGGGCAACCCCTGGAGCTATCTGCTCGCCTTCTGCGGAGCCGTGGCCTGGGCAGCCTATTCCAATCTGACCCGCGCCTGGTCGAATGGGCAGAATCCCACGCTTATTGTCTTTGCGCTGGATTTTCTGATTTTTGCCTCATTGTGGATTGCCGGATACGGTGATCTTTCTCACGCCACGTTCATGGGCTGGATCAGCGTCGCCGTCGGCGCCGTGGCTATGGGCGGCTCCTATGCCGCCTGGAGCTACGGAGTGACAAAGGGTAATATCACCATTCTGGCCGTGGCGTCCTATTTCACGCCTGTGCTTTCCTGTCTTTTTGCCACGGTGTGGATAGGGGCCAGCCTGGACGCATCGTTCTGGAAAGGCGTGGCCGTGGTGGTGCTGGGCTCGCTCATGTGCTGGGGCTCCACGTATTTTCGGCGTTAGAGCCTTTGCCGAAAGTCGGAGCGAGGGGAGCTGCGCAGTCTTCAGACGTATTGGAACGTAAACTCCGGACAGCGTGTGCCGGGGCGGGTGGAAGCCCCTCCTTGTATGAGCTGCTCGTACTGACCTGCCCTTTCAAAGAGGAAAAGGTGTCGGCTATGCGGCACAATTCCGGGAATTGCGTCGGAGTCGTTTCCTGTGCATGTAGAAACATGCCGCGCCGCACGAGGATTCAGGATTGAGGGTAAAAGCGGGGGAGCGTGTGCCGTATGTCTGCTCCGGGCCTGTTCATGTTGCGTTACCCCTGCGCAGTGTCCAGAGGAAGACACAACGCCAGGCGGTTGGTAAATTCTACGGGAATTTTTGTGTGAACAGGCCCGTGAGCGTTCCGGATAGTCCGTTCAGTCCAGACGTTCCAGCGGTGTGAAGCTCCCGTCCGGATTGGGGCGGAACACGAAATGTTCCTTCAGATAGATGATGTCGGAACGGTGTACCGACTGCAGTTCTGCCAGAATGGCGGCTTTGGCCACCACATTGGCGCCGGCGGCTTTGGCAAGGTTTTCAATGGCTTCAATGGATTCGCCCGTAGCGATGACATCGTCAATCAGGGCGACGCGTTTTCCCTTGAGTCGTTCCGCATCGCAGCCGTCGAGCCAGAGTGTCTGTTCCTTTTGCGTCGTCACAGAATGCACGACGTGGGAAATGGCATTCTGCATGTAAGGTTTACGGCTTTTGCGGGCTACGACAAAATACTTCATGCCCATAAGGCGGCTGAGTTCATAGGTCAGACATATGCCCTTGGCTTCGGCCGTCATGAGTATATCCACCGGAGGCAGACGTTTCATGAGTTCCGGTGCGACGGTCTGGATCAGCTCCGTGTCCGAAAGAACGACAAAACTGGCCAGAGCCAGATTTTCCCCTGTTTTGACAAAGGGCAACTTCCGTTTTAGGCCCATGATTTCAAAGTCGAAAAACTGCACGGCAGCCTCCTCTGATAGGTGTTAATGTCATATCGCTCTAAAGATAGATGGGCGCCCCGGGGCCGAGCGGCAGCCCCAGTTCCATCCAGATGATGAGGAACAGCCCCCAGGTGAACAGAATGCCCAGCGCAAAAGGCAGCATCAGGGAAATGATGGTGCCGAGTCCCACATTTTTCGCGTATTTCTGCGCTACGCCGATAATGAAGGCCATGAAGGGTTCAAGCGGAGAAATGGCGTTGGTGGAGGAATCCGCGATGCGGTAGGCGGCCTGAATGAAATAGGGAGAATATTGCATCTGCATGAGCATGGGCACGAATATGGGGGCGAGCAAGGCCCATTTTGCCATGGCGCTGCCGATGAAGAAGTTGATGCAGGCTGTAAGGAGAAGGAAGCAGACGATCAGCGGGATGCCGGAGAAGCCGGTATCCTTGAGGAAGGCCGCTCCTTTGATGGACAGGAACATGTCAAGGTGAGTATAGGCAAAGCAGGAAACGAACTGGCCTGCGGCAAAGCAGAGAACGATGAACGGGGCGAATTCCCGCATGGATTTGCCCATGAAGCGTACTACGTCCTTATCGCTGCGGATGAGTCCCGTGGCCACTCCATAGGGCAGGGCCAGCGCGAGGAAGAAGCCGAACAGAATGGGCACAAGAGAATCCAGAAAGGGAGAGGGTACGATGGTGAAGTTTTTGGGATCGCGCAGAATGCCGTGTTCCGGTACGATGGTGGTCAGGACGAGCAGCAGATAGACTATGCCTCCGATCAGAGCCCAGCGCAGGCCGCGCCGTTCCTGAGCGGTGAGGGACATGTCTTCCGCTTCCAGCGCGCCGTCGTGCATGTCCATGCCGGCCAGCCGGGGTTCCAGAAATTTATCGGTGATGAGGACGATGAGTCCGGTGAGCA
>DWXS01000069.1 GCA_019119045.1 Candidatus Mailhella merdavium
AGTAGGTCGACGCCAAGGTAAATTTGCAAAGGCCCCGGTTTTACCGGGGCTTTTTGTGTTTAAAGCCTTCCCGCAAAGCGCAGAGCCGAAGCGGAAGGGACGGAAAACGCACTGAAGAAAAAATCTGCGGCCTCATACAAACGCAACCACCATTTCATGCAGCAGAGTTGATATCCTGTATAAACAATACGTCTCTTATGGGGATGGGATACAGCCCTCCTCGGAGGCTCTGATCATACGGGGCAGGCGTGGATGTGTTTGAATTGCAGAACGGCCGGTATACAGATGCCATTTTTACTCAGGCTGTTTCCGTCAGAATTAAGATGCTTCCAAAATACTTGGACACGTACCATTACTCTCGGGGCAGAGACAGCCTGTCTACACCTCATTCTGCAAATGAAGTGCCGAGAGTATCCCCATCCGTCAAAGCCGGTTGGATGCCTCTCCGTCTCATCGGCTCCTGTTTTGACTGGTCATTCTGATATTCCCCGTCTCAGCTTCACAGGTTTCTTGTCCTGGCAGGAAGAACAGCTTTACAAGGCTTTTTGCTTTCAGGATTCCATGAGGAGTTCTCCGTCTGTCGGGTCAGTTCATGCCGACGCTTATCCATCCACCAGACGGAACGGCCTTCCTCCGGTAAAGGGTCCATCTCTGCGGCGGCCGGAGCGCTGTAATCATTCAGCGGGCGGATTGCAGGGCCGTATTCGTAGCCGTGTTCTGTATATGGGAATGGAAGCAGCACAGGCGACGGGACAGGTACAGCACAGGCAAGCAGCGCAGGAGTGAAATCAGTGCCCGCTCTCCGACGGACGGCCTCATAAAGTGGCTTGCTGTTCTTCCTGCTGCGCTGAACTCTGCATACACTTTATGCTCGCTCTGTATGCGGTAGGGATGTTCTCTGTTTCCACAGACTACGTCCGAGTGAAATGTGCTGTCCGGCGATCGGAAGTTCTTGAGCAGAGGGAAGGCCGACATGTAAGCGAGCGTTCTGCGTTGCTGCGAGCTTCCAACCGGATAATGGCAGGTTCCAGAAGAGTCTGTCTTTCCTTACCCAAAGATAAAAGAGCTTGCAGCGGTGTGGAAGAGCCACCGCGGTCGCGCTGGATGGAGTGAAAAAGAACGGAATCTTTCAGGAACAGACTCCGGGGAGGGATATGTTTCCGGATTGAGGGATGAAGGATGATACCGTGTGCAGCGTTTAGATAGGATATGTTTTTGAGAGGTTTCGCTGTGGTGCAAATGTCGGAAATAGTGCGGCGGGGAGCAAAAGGATAAAGGCTGTTCACCGTCCGAACAGGATGGTCTGTGTCTGTTGTGTGGAGTTTTCTGACTTCTGATTTTTGTGGGCTTGATATGCTGAAGGGAGAAGGAAATTCCGTCAGATCCTGTTTGAAGACAGCGTTGTTTATCGAGAAGATGTATGGGATGGTTTTTTATGGATGGCTCTGGACATGCGTTTTGCCTGCCACCAGCAGATCAGCATGACGACAAGGACAAAGGGAACAGAAGGAGAAATATGTTCCCAGTCACGGGTCAGAAGTGCCGGCCCTGTTACAGGAGCGAGAAAAATCAGCCATAGCGCAGCGCCCAATGCAATAAGCCGTAAAAGAAGGATTTTTGCGGATAGAGACAGGTTCATCTTTTTTTCCTGGCGAGCATTTGGCGCAGTCGTGAGGTTTGAGGACGGGGGGCATTGTCCTGCCTGGAAGAATACTTCAGCTGTGCGATGAAGATCATGCTGAGGGCCATGCCGATAAGAGCCTGAAGCATCAGATTGCTCGGAGGAAGGGCGGCCAGCAGAAGGAGACATGAGCCGGCGAGCAGAAGAAGAGATATGACTTTAAGACGTCGCGAACCATACTCCCGAAATTTGAGAACGCAGACAAAGATGGCATAAAGTACGGCCCAGAGTGCAAGATAAAAGAGGAATTCACCTTCTCCTCCCAGAGTTTTCATTTCCCGCAGGATACGCAGAAGGCTTTGTCCGGCAAAAAGTGCTGAAATAATTCCTGCAATACAGATGAACGTATTTTTTTTGAGCATATTTCCCCCGGTTTTGCCGGACAGACGATATAAAAGAAATATCCGCAGTAAATCAACGCGGTGCCGAAAGCTCTGCCCATGGATTGGCATCGGGGCAATCGGCGTATTTTCCCTGCCACCAGTCATTCATTTCCATAATTGCATCAATGGTGCGTACTGTTTGTCCTTTTTGCAGTGCCCATTCCGGGGCAACGAGTTCCCCGGGGGACGGATCTCCCGTCAGTCTGTGTATGACGACAGTCGAAGGGATCAGTGTCAGCGCGCGGGCAGTCAGAAGCGCATATTCCTCCTGTTCCAGAGGGAGGTAAAGGCCCTGTCGCCACTCAGATTCCAGCGCGGTGTTCCGGCAGATATACAGTCCGTGCAGTTTTACTCCCGCTACCGGGAGTCCGGCCAGCCAGCGCACACTTTCCAGAAAGTCGCCCCCCTTTTCCCCCGGAAGTCCGGCCATGAGATGCGCACAGACTTTGATTCCGTATTCAGCCGCCAGCAGGATGGCCTGTTCGGAAGCCTTTGCATCGTGTCCGCGATGAATGCGGGAGAGCGTTGCGTCATGGCAGCTCTGCACTCCAAGCTCAAGCCAGAGTTCCGGCCAGTTTCGGGCGGCAAGCAGCTCCAGTTTTTCCCGATCGATGCAGTCCGGCCGAGTCCCTACGCATACGCCTGCAAGACCTGGCAATCCTTCCAGTGCGTCCAGAAGGGAGGCCAGCCTGGCCGGAGGGCCGTAGGTATTGGTAAAGGCCTGAAGGTAGCCGAGAAATAATCTGGTATGCTTGAGCCGGTCGGATTTGCTGAAATTTTGACGCCAGTACGTCCACTGCTCGGCAATCGTTCCCTTTACGCCCGATCCTGATCCTATGGCGTTGCAAAAGGTACATCCTCCGCGTCCGATGGTTCCGTCTCTGTTCGGGCAACTGGAACCGGCGTCAAGGGGAATTTTCTGGACTTTTTCGCCATGACGTGAACGCAGCCACATATCAAAACCGTGGTAGCGTACGGGGTGAGTCTTTTGTCGTTTCATCTTCAGGCTCTGAATGAAAATTTTCATCTTCAGCATACGCCCGGAGTTGCCAGCGGACAAGTAAAAACGGCAAGGCGTCTCTCCGTACCGACCCTGGGAGCCGGCTGATGGCGGCTGAAATAAGTTGACACTCCGGCGGGCTTGCGTCTAGAAGTAACAGTTTACAACCATTCAACTGCAAGGCAGCGAGACTTTTCTCATGGCCAAATTTGTAGATTTTGTTCTGGGCATTTTTTCCAATGATCTTGCCATCGATTTGGGAACAGCCAATACTTGCGTCTATGTCAAGGGGCACGGAATCGTACTGCGTGAACCCTCTGTTGTGGCAGTAAAAAAAGACTCCCGGGGGAACAACCAGATCCTCGCGGTAGGCTCCGAAGCAAAGCGCATGCTCGGTAAGGCACCGGGAAATATTCTGGCTATACGTCCCATGAAAGACGGTGTGATTGCGGATTTTGAAGTAACTGAAGCAATGCTTCGCTATTTTATTTCCAAGGTGCATAATCAGCGTCGTCTGGTACGGCCCCGCATCATGATTTGTGTGCCTACCGGAATTACCCAGGTGGAAAAACGTGCGGTTAAAGAATCCGCCCAAAGTGCCGGCGCGCGCGAGGTGTTCCTTATTGAGGAACCCATGGCTGCGGCGATAGGCGCGAACCTCCCCATTCAGGAGCCTACGTCCAATATGGTGGTGGATATCGGCGGCGGAACAACAGAGGTGGCGGTCATTTCTCTGGCCGGTATCGTCTATTCCAAATCTGTCCGTGTGGGCGGGGATAAAATGGACGAAGCCATACTCCACCACATCAAGAACAAATACAAAATGCTCATCGGCGAGTCTTCGGCGGAAGCCATAAAAATGAAAATTGCTTCAGCCTATCCTCTCGATCCGGAGCAGCAGATAGAGGTAAAGGGGCGGGATCTGGTATCTGGTATTCCGCAGACCATTGTAATTACTTCAGAAGAAGTGAGAGATGCCATTTCCGAACAGGTAGGGGCGATTGTTCAGGCCGTTCGTATGGCTCTTGAGCAGACGCCGCCTGAACTTGCTGCGGACATTGTGGATCGCGGTATTGTGCTTACCGGCGGCGGAGCGTTACTTCTGGGCCTGGATCAGTTGCTCCGGGAAGAAACCTCTCTGCCGATTTTCGTGGTGGATGATCCTCTTTCCACAGTGGTTATGGGTACGGGAATCGCTCTGGATAATCTGTCCACGCTGCGCGATGTCTGTATCAGTTAACGGTAACAGGAATGAGCCAAAGATCTGGCAGATTCACGCTGTCGGAAAAGCTGTCTTTGCAGACGCAGGAAACGATGGAGGTTGTTTTTAACTGTCTGCCATATGTTCCATGAATTGCGACGCCTTGTTTTTGATTTCAGATTGAGAGTGAGATTCGCCCTCATCCTGAATCGGAACAGCAATGTCGGAAAAGCTGGAATACATACTGAGGGCAACTTTTTCAGAGATTCCTGCAGAGCAGCAAAATTACGGTTTGAATTGTGTCCAGAAGCTCATTCTGCAAAGAGCGACTGAGCTGTCGGTTGACGGAAAGTCCGGCTGTACTGGTATGCCGAGGCGGAGAGTTTCGTCGTGCCTTCTCTGCACATAGAACATGATATGTCCGAGTTTTTACTGCAGGCGGAGCCGTATGGAACGGAAAGATGCTTGAAAAATTTTTCGGACGCGGGATAAGCGCTGTTTCTCTTCATGTTCAGCAGAGCTGTCAGAATTATTGAATGAAGTTGCCGGAAGAGAGGTTCCTCTCTCTGATACCGGGGGTCCCATGACATATGTTGAAAGGGTCCCGTCATGAGTACGCGAAGGATTATTATTTCCGTTGTGTTGGCCCTGTTGGCTTTTCTGGGCATGTACACATGGAATCAGCGTACGGGGCAATGGGATTGGCTGGCGGCCAATTCCGGATTGGAAATAGCCGGAGGGGTTTTGCGTGCCGTACACGGTGTGGGTGACACGATCAGCTCCATATGGAATCGTTATATAGCTCTCATCGATGTACAGGAAGAAAACGATCAGCTGCGAAGGGAAGTTGCCAGTCTGAGTCAGGCCCTGGTAGCCAGCAGGGAAGATCAGGCTGAACTTGAGCGGCTGCGCAGACTTTTGCGTCTTGACGTTCCGGAAGACTGGAACGTTGCCGCCGCGCGGGTACTTGCCTCGCGGATTGGCCCGAACGCCAGTCTGGAAACGCTGCTGCTTGCGCGTGGATATCTTGACGGAGCTGCGCCGGGTACGGCCGTAGCCAGTCAGGACGGTCTGGTCGGGCGCGTCTATAAAGCTGGGCCGGGAACATCCATGGTGTTGCTTTTGAGTGACGTCGGCAGTCGCGTGGCCGTTGTGGCAGCTCAAAGCAGAGTACAGGGAATTCTTGCCGGTATGGGGGCGGGGAATCCCATGGAAATGTTTTTCGTCAAACAGAATGCCCCGCTGGAAGAAGGGGAGCTGCTGCTTACTTCCGGGCTGGATGCGGCATACCCGAAAGGAATACCTGTGGCTCGGGTGCTGTCGGTCAAAACCGGGCCGTCGCCGACCCTGGAGATTGCAGCCGAACCTTTGGTGCAGTTCACTACGCTGGAAGAGGTCTTGCTGTATGAAAGACCTGTCGGCTTTTTCATGCCGGATGCAGGGGATGTTTATGTCCACAGTTCGCGCTGACGAACACGCAAAGTCCGGGGATTCGTACAGGCGGGGGTGTGATGAGTTGGCGTAATCTGCTGTGGTGGGGGATTTATACCTGTATTGCCGTCAGTCTTCAGGCTGTTCTGCCCGGACTTGATTTTCTGCTTCCCGGACTCATTCTTGCGATTCAGGAGAGGAAAAAAGTTCAATTTTTCTGGGTTGCTGTGATTTTTCTGCTCATACAGGAAGGAACCGGAAGCATGCTGTTCGGCAGCACTCTTATCGGCTATGCGCTTGCCCCCGCGTTATTTTATGTAGGGTACAGCCTTTTCGAAGTGGACAGCTTTCCTTTTATTGTTCTTTTGAGTTTGTGCCTTGGGGCCATACATTATATAACGATTGCGCTGATGTGTGAATTGCAGGGGATTCCCTTTCATGCCCAGATTGTCATGGATGAAAGTGTCATTCAAACTCTCATGACGCCGTTTTTATGGGGCTTTGCTCAGTTTACCCGCAGGTTCTGCCATGAAGCTCGTGTATGATTCCGAGGAGTATCAGCCGCCGCGTTCGGGACTTATTTTACTCCAGTGTGCCATCGGTTTTCTATTCATGGTATTTTGCGCGCGATTCTGGTTCCTTCAGATACATAAAGGCGCAGAATATGCAATGGAAGCACAGGGTAATCTGCTTCGGGAGGAAGAGATTTTTGCTTCCCGTGGGGAAATTCATGACCGAACGGGGATTCTGCTGGCGGAAAACCGGCCAGCCTTTGCTTTGGCACTGACCAGAGAGGATTGTTATGATATCCCCGCAACACTTGCTCAGGTAAGCGCCTGGCTTGAAGTTCCCCTTGAAAAGGTGACAAGCAGATACGAGCAGGAACGGGTGAAAGGAAGAAAGTTTGATCCTATAATCCTGTTTACGGACATACCCTTTGAAAAAATTGCCGGTATTGAGGCGGAACTCATCCACTGGCCCGGCCTTCAGGTGATTGCCCGATCTTTGCGGCACTATACTCAGGGGCCTGCCTTCGCTCATATCCTCGGTTATGTCGCTGAAGCGAGCATAGAGGAATTGCAGAAAGACAGCAGTCTGGCTCTCGGTGACACAGTCGGCCGTCAGGGCCTGGAACGTGTGCTGGAATCCCGTTTGAGAGGAAAAAAGGGCCTGCTCCGCAAGGAAGTGGACGCATTGGGACGTCCCCTTTCTCGAACTCAGGAAGAAAATCCCGTCAGCGGGGAGAATATCACGCTCGCACTGGATTCCCGTCTGCAAAATGCCATTATGGACGCCATGGGGGAATATTCCGGTTGTGTGGTCGTTATGGAACCGGAAAGCGGAAAGCTGCGAGCTCTCGTGACCAAGCCTACCTATGACAACAATATTTTTATCGGGGGGCTGTCCTCGCGTGACTGGGAAGCCTTGAGCAATAATCCGCGATATCCTCTGTTGAACAGAGGGATTCAAAGCGTGTATCCTCCAGGCTCTGTCTGGAAGATCATGATGTCGTCCATGCTTCTGGAAAAAGGTGTATCCCCACATGAAAAAGTGTTCTGTCCTGGTTCCTACAAGGTGGGGAACAGGGTGTTTCGCTGCTGGCGTGCGGGCGGACACGGCAACGTCGATATGGAACATGCCCTTATTGGATCCTGCGACGTTTATTTTTACGCCATGGGAGAAAAATACGGCATCAATGCCATCGAGCAGCATGCCCGGGCCTGCGGATACGGTCAGGCTACCGGGATAGATCTGCCTTATGAAAATAAAGGTCTGGTTCCTTCGCGGCAGTGGAAGAAAGAGCGCATGGGGGAAAGCTGGAAAGACGGGGATACGGTGAATGTCTCCATCGGACAGGGCCATACGCTTGTTACGCCTCTTCAGACAGCCGTATTTCTTTCCGCCCTGTGTAATGGTGGAAAATTACTCAAGCCGCAGCTCCTGGAAGATGCTCCCGTGGAAGTCCGCGGGCTGATTCCCGTATCTGACGAACACAGGGAAATGCTTCTGGATTATATGGTAAAGACGGTTGAAGCCCCGGGAGCAACCGCCCGCGTGTTGAAACGTCCGGATATGCGCATAGGCGGTAAGACGGGAACCGCACAGGTGGTGAAGATCCGTATGGTGGGCGAACGCCGGGCCAAAACGGCGGAAATGGAATTTCTCGAAAGAGATCATGCCTGGATCGGTTCCTGGGGCGAGAAAAACGGACAGAAAATTGTTGTCGTCACCATGCTGGAACACGGCGGAGGCGGCTCTTCTGCTGCGGGGCCGGTAACAAGAGCCGTCTATGATATCCTGTTCCCCCGGGAAGAGGAAAATCATCCGAATTAGCCTATCCCGCTGTCCGTTGATATGTAACGTGACCGGGGTACTATTTCAAAACCCTCTGCCGGAGGACGGAAAACCGGACAGCGCCAATAATATTTCATGCGATATGCGCTTGCCTCTCTGAAGGAAAAAAGAGCAGCCTGTACCTGTTATATTGCTCTTTCAGAACGAACGGTGCTGAAAGCGTTTTTCTTCTGAGCATGACTGCCCTCTGCAGTCAGAAGGATAACAACCTTCATACAGCCCGCTCTGCGCGATCAGAGCCTCCGGGGAAGTGGTATCCCCGCCACACGGAGCCTCGTTTTGCTCCTGAACATGCCTGCCGTCCTGAACACTGTGTCCCGTCGTTCCTGTTCATGCCTGTACGGGATGCAGGCACAGTCCTGCGACCGCCTGTCGGGGGTTGTAAATACATTGCGGCAGGTTCTGCCTGAGTTTCGGCGGCGTGTTTCGTTCCGCAGCTTTCACGCCTGCATCAGTGCTTGTGTTGTCGGCCAAATCTGTACACCCTGCGGGCTACGGACACAGTCCCGCTGTCGCAGGCTACCGTCGGCGGAGGCCCCCGCAGAGTGCCGCTGCTCCCGTCTCGTCGTTTCGTCTGATTTTCAGAAGCATGTTTAAAGTGTAACCTTACAGAAAGCTTGAGCCTCGAACGGGACAGGCTCCTTTTTGAAAAATACTTGACTTTGGCTGTGGGTAGGATAGCCTATTGAAAACTGTTTCTAATAAGAGGTTCCCATGGATCAATTTCTCCTCTGGGTTCACCCTGTCGTTCAGGCGATTGCGCTTCTTCCCGGTCTTCTGGCTCTTTGCCAGGGAATACAGCGTGTGGCAATGAACCATTTCAAGATGAGGCTTGTCTTCCCGTGGAAGGCGCACGTCCGCTGGGGCAGTGTGGCCATGTTATTGTGGATTGCCGGCGCCTTTGGCTTCTATGTGACGCATGAAGTATTTGGAGAAACGCACATTACCGGAATTCACGCAGAACTGGCTGTATGGATCATAGCGTTGTGCGTGGTGGGACTGCTGAGTGGAATTGTAATGGATAAAAAAAAGAAACGGCGTTTCTGGCTGCCCGTCATCCACGGTTTCTTGAACGGTCTGCTGATTGTTCTGGTATTGTATGAATGCTATACGGGTTATTTATTATCTGCTTCTTTCCTGATGTAAGATAAAAGCCGGTAATTTTGAAATTATTTTTCAAAAAAAAGATGAACATATTGCAATGTGCCTTGTTGAAGTATATAACATAAGGTGAATTCAGCGAATAGGGGAAATATGGGGCGGATATGTTTCCGTTAGGGCGGATCGGCATGGGGCCGGTTTACCATGAAAATGTTTCCTCATATGTGTTTGGAGGTTCATATGCGTCGTATTCTGCTTTCATGCGCTCTGGTTCTTGCTCTGGCTCTTCCCGCCTCTGCGGCAGTCGACGCCAGCAAGCTTCAGTTGCCCGGCGATATCACCCTGGCCCAGGCTCAGAAGGTCATGGCAGGTGCGCTTGCCTTTGCGGAAAAACAGGGCGTGCCCATGAACATTTCCATCGTTGATGCGGGCGGAAAT
The DNA here is from genome assembly GCA_019119045.1 of Candidatus Mailhella merdavium. Lineage (GTDB taxonomy): Bacteria > Desulfobacterota > Desulfovibrionia > Desulfovibrionales > Desulfovibrionaceae > Mailhella > Mailhella merdavium. Next base: position 9,591 of record DWXS01000069.1, read on the forward strand.
CTGAAAGCGTTTTACCGTATGGACGGCGCGTTTCTCGGGAGTATAGACGTATCCATGAAGAAAGCCAAAACCGCACGTCTGTTCAATATGTCTACGGCGGAACTCGGTGCTGCTTCCCAGCCTGGTCAGGAACTTTTCGGAATTGAAGTAACGAATGACGGCCTGGTTATTTTCGGCGGAGGCGAACTGCTGAAGGATAAAAACGGCGTTGTCATCGGCGCTATCGGCGTGAGCGGCGGTTCCGTACAGGAAGATACCAACGTGGCCAAGGCCGGCGTTGAAGCTCTGAATAAGTAGCTTCAGGCCCAGAGTCTTCGTTTCTCCTCTGCCGTATACTATTAGGATTCATTAATATTGCAGGAAGACATATCCGCAGTTTTGGAGAACAGACTCGGCCTGACAGCAGGTTCATAGTGCATAATCTGCTGTATTATTTGCACTGAGCTGATTTGAAGTTGTAACGGCAGCGTGACTCAGCGCAGAATCGATTCATAGTTCGCAGCCCCTCCCCGGTCTTTCTCAGGAGAGACCGGGGAGGGGTTTTTGAGTCAGACAATCGGCAACAAAGTGAAAAGAGAAGTGTGGACAGGGTTGAGTTTTTGTATTTTCTGCCGATAAGATGGAGCGGATTCGTCAGGGAAACTTGACAGGCCGACCCCTGTGTATATAATCGGAATAATTCTTGTTTAGGAGTGCGCCATGTCTGTTGGATCGCGTCATGTTGCCGTAGTAGGGCTTGCCATGATTCTGCTGCTAGCCGGAATGTTTGTTCCCTCAAGGGGACTGGCCCTTGCCTGCGGCGGAGCAGCCCTTGTTTGCATGCTGCTCGCTGTTTTTATCGTTCAGTTCGGCAGCAGTAAACCGTTGAACAGCCTTGAAGCATGGCTGAAGAAAACTTCTTCTGCTGAAAAATTTTCGCCGGTACCGGAATATCTCGGCCATGATTTTGCTCCTCTGGCTGCTCTGATGGAAGACGCATTGAAGGAGTGCAAAACCTTGCGCGAAGAATGCGGACAGGAACGGGAGCGTGCGGAAAAAGCGGAACAGGAGTTGGCGCGTACCAAAACTTCATTGACGGCAATACAGGATCAGGCCAGACAAGATGAAGAACTGCGCCAGGCTGTCGCGGATAAGACTCAGACACTTTTTTCTCTGTACTGGTCTCTGGTTCATCCCCTTGCCAAGCTGGTCGGGCACATAGCGGAAGGTGTGGAAGAGCAGCGTTTCCGTCTGGATGAGACAAGCAAGGCTATGTCCCATATCACGGATAATGTTGAAAATATTGCCAACAGCGCCAATACGGCCTCGGAACAGGCTCAGGGGTCACGAGGTGTGGCCATTTCTGGAGCGCAGGAATTAAAGGTTGCTGTGGATTCCATTGATGAGGTCAAGGAACGTACGCTTACGTTGAAAGACGCAATAAATGGCCTCGGACAGAAAGCGGAAGCCATTGGTCAGGTTGTCGGATTCATCAATGATGTTGCCGATCAGACAAATCTTCTGGCCCTGAACGCCGCCATTGAAGCAGCTCGTGCCGGTGAGGCTGGACGCGGCTTTGCCGTGGTGGCCGACGAGGTGCGTAATCTGGCTGAAAAGACAATGCAGGCGACAAAGGAAGTCACTGACGCCGTTTCCAGTATCCAGCGTCAGACCAAGGAAACTATTGAAGCTGTCGACAGCGCTGCGGAGCAGACTGTTCAGAGTGCAGAACGGGCAACCTCGGCCGGGACTTCTATGGAATCCATTGTCGGAAATATGGAACAGGCCGCGCAGCAGCTTGAGAATATTGCTCAGGCAACTGTGGAGCAGTCGCGCAGCAGCCAGGATACGAACGAGTCGCTTGCCGTCATTCGTGGCGTGGCTCAGGAAACATCCAGCCATATGGAAAATTTCACGGCAACGCTGGTCAAATTGACGGGTTCTTTGGAAGACTTGGGAATGGTTGCGATTGCACTGAAAAATGGAGACTATAATCTGACGCTGTCCGAAGATCTGGTGCAGTGGACGGACAACCTTGCAACCGGCATTCCTTTGATCGATGAACAACATAAGATGTTGTTGAACTATATAAACAACCTGTACAGAGCCACACAGCGTGGCGTAACGGATGATGTCCTTTTGAATATTCTTGATGTGCTGCACGATTATACTGTGTCGCACTTCAGCACGGAAGAACAGTTCTTCCTCCATTCCGATTATCCGGATTCACAGAAGCATAAGGAACTTCATCGCAAGTTTACGAACAAGATTGCCGAGTTCCGGGATTCTCTGGCAAAGGGTTCTGCTCAGGTGAGCATGGAGCTTTTGAACTTCCTGAAAGACTGGCTCATTCATCATATTCAGGGCACCGACCATCTGTATGTGGACTATGTCCAGCGTGCCCTTCGTGAGGAAAAGAAGATGTCTTCAAAGTAGCGGCAACGGGCTGTTGTCGGGAACGCTGTAAAGCAGGACGATGTTCCGAAACCAGAAAGCGCGGCTTTACGAATAAAGCCGCGCTTTCTGGTTTTCGTTCTGGAAGAAGGATTTTCAGGCCCCTTTGACGGCAATATGAAGATTTGCCACGCCGAGCGTCAGGCTGGTGTATGTTACGAAGGGGAAACCCGCGTTACGGAGTTCTTCACAGAATTCCACAGGGCGGGGGAAGTTTTGTACCGTATCGGCAAGGTAGGTATAGGCCTCGGGATAACTGCATATAAGCCCGGCCAGGCGGGGCATGATTGTCCGCAGATACCAGTGATAAAGTGCGCCGAAGATCGGAATGTCTACGGGAGCAAATTCAAGGATACAGGCTCTTCCTCCCGGCACAAGCACCCTGTGCATTTCTTTCAGCGCGTCCAGACGTGGCAGTACGTTTCTGATGCCGAAAGCCATGGTCACGGCGTCGAAAGAGGCGTCAGGCAGCGGCAGAGCCCGTGCATCCGCCACAAGGGGAAAAATACGGTTTTCGCCTGTTTTCCTTACCTTATGTTCCATGCCGAAATCCAGCATGGGTTTGCAGATGTCTGCGGCGGTGACCTCAATTCCCTTATAGCGTTTGCAGAGTGCAATGCTGACATCCAGAGTTCCGGCTGCAAGATCCAGTATCTTGCGCGTGGGGCCGGGGACAACGGCACGAACCAGATTACGCCTCCACCAGAAATCCATCCCCAGACTGAAGACATGATTCTGCAGATCGTACCATGGCGTCAGGCGGCCGAACATATTACTTACGGTCTGCGCATGGATATCGCCGGATTCTCTGTCGGTGTTTTTTTCCGGTGGCGTTGAGGAAGGAGCCATGTTTTCATCAGGTTTGCCTTCATCGGGCAGGCGCTCCTGTTCGTTCATTGCGCGTCTCCTTCTGTCCACGGTTCTTCTTGGAGTCGTTTTTTTCCTTCCAGCATGGTGTCAAGGACGACTCTGTGCAGGGAAGGAAAAATCTCCCCAAAGTTTGCCGGGGATATTCGTTGGGTTTCAATGAACTTGACGGCTATTTCCTTACTGACCTGCAAGGCTTCCTTTTCCATTCTGTCCATGTGTCAGGCTCCTTCCCGACCTGTCACGGCAGGATCGGAAATATTGAAAAACCCGCCGGGGGGAATGGCCCCGGCCACCATGGCAGGGAACCGGGCGGGTTAAAGAGAAAGGAACGGTGCCCCTCCCTCTTTGTTTTTAAAAGAGTTCCTTCAGCAGATCTTCCCTGCGTTGAAGGGCAGGCTTGGGGCCGTCCTTGGGAACGACCGTCGTGCCGGGATCCGGAGCTGTTCCGGCCATGAAGGGCAGAGAAATTCCCTCCACATTGAAGGTCACGATCCCAGGCGGCATGCTGAAGTCGTCGGGAGGATAGGATTCCAGAGCCTTTTTGGCATATTGGACATAGACCGGTAAGGCTGCTCCCGTCCCGGTTTCACCTCTTCCCATAGGTTGAACCTGATCGTAGCCGATATAGGTTCCCGTCACCAGATGCGGAGTGACGGCAAGAAACCAGGCGTCGGTTTCGCCGTTTGTGGTTCCTGTTTTTGCGCCGAGAGGACGTTTGAGAACATTCGCCCTGCTTGCCGTCCCGTACTGTACCACGCCCTTGAGCAGACAAGCCATGATATAGGCGTTCTGGGGGGATATGACCTGAACGGATTCCGGGGGATTTTCATAAATAGTGTTCCCCCAGGAGCCCTGAATACTCTGGATCAGACGGGGTTTGACCAGCTTTCCGCCGTTGGCGAAGGCCGTATATGCGCGCGTCATGGCCAGGGGCGTGACTTCGCCGGCTCCGAGACTGAGCGCAAGCACAGGAGGGAGAGTATCCGGCAGACCAAGGGCATGGGCGCGATCCAGCATTGCCTGAACTCCGATGCTCTGTGCCACGCGTATGGAACACAGATTGCGCGATCTGGCCAGGGCTCTGTTAAGGCGCATGGGGCCTTCAAAATTTCCTTCAAAGTTGCGCGGACGCCAGGGCTCATTGCTCAGTTCATTAATGAGCAGAATGGGAGCGTCCAGAACAATTGAACCTGCGGTGAAGCCGTGATCCAGTGCGGCGGAATACAGAATGGGTTTGAAAGAGGAGCCGGGCTGTCTCATGGCCTGCGTGGCCCGGTTGAACTGACTGCCTTCATAGCCGAAGGAGTATCCGCCAACCATGGCGACAATGTCGCCGCTTTCCGGCTCTATGGAAATAAGAGCCCCCTGAATGTCGGGATACTGCTGGAGTTTAAGCGGAATGGCTGTATCCGGAGTGACATTTACCAGCGAAAAGGCTTCCTTGCCTTTGGCGGGAGCAGGGGCCGACAGGGAAACCCAGACGACATCTCCGGGTTCCAGAACCTTGCGCGCGTCACTGACGACTACCGCAGACAGATTTCCCGCCACCCGTTTGTTGGGCTTGCGTGCCCAGCCCATATCGCGCAGCGAAATTGTTCCTTTATATCCGGAACCGAGGGAGAGTTCGGCGCTTTTCTGGGTTACGCTGCTTACCAGAGCCTTGACCCAGCCGTTATCCTCCAGTTTTTCAGGAGAAAATTCCTGCTCGGCAAGAAATTCTTCAAACTGAGGGGGCGTAAGCTTTTCAATGGGACCGAGCCATCCGTGTCTTTTGGTGGCGTCTTCCAGCCCCTGACGCAGAGCCTCGTCTGCGGCGAGCTGCTGAACAGGCTCCATGCTGGTATGAACGGTGAGACCCATTTCATAGACTACGTCCTCGCCGTACATGCCGAAATCAAAACCATAACGTCGGGAATTTTCCTCGTTGAAAAGTTCGATGAGTTCCCGCCGCACTTCCTCAAGATACCAGCCTCCCTCACGTCCCATGCCGGCGGGCATGCTTTTGTATTCTAGCTGTTCGTAGATGGCCTGGTCATACTGGCCGTCGTCAATCCAGCCGAGATCCCGCATGCGCCGTAAAACCTGCTTTTGGCGTGCCTGTGCCGCTTCAGGATGGCGATAGGGATTATATGTGGATGGGGCCTGAGGCAGGGCGGCCAGAAGTGCAGATTCGGCGAGCGTCAGATCCTTGGCATGTTTGGCAAAATAGGTGCGGGCCGCAGCTTCGACACCATAGGAGTTATTACCCAGAAAAATCTGATTGAGATAGAGTGTGAGTATTTCATCCTTGCTCAACTGTTGTTCCAGTCTGTAGGCAAGAATAATTTCCTTGATTTTGCGCTCATAACTCTTTTCCGGGGTAAGCATGAGACGCTTCACCACCTGCTGGGTGATGGTACTGCCTCCGCTTGTCTTTTCTCCAGATTTGATATTGGTGATCATGGCGCGGATTATGGCTTTAAAATCCACGCCGGGATGCTTATAGAATTCGTCGTCTTCAATGGCCAGAAAAGCCTTGGGCACCCAGGGGGACATTTCCTCCTGAGTCACGAGGAAACGACGTTCCCTGTAAAACTGGCCGATCAGACTGCCGTCTCTGGCAAGTACGTTGGTGACAAGGGGCGGGCGATAGTCCGCGATTTTACTGAAGCTCGGCAGGTCGCTGCTTGCCCAGAGGTACACGCCGCCGGCAACGCCGCAGCCGAGCAGGCAGCAGGTGAAACCGGACACGAGAAGAAAACGCAGAATGCGTCTTTTCCTGCGCGGACGGGGAGCTTTGGGAGAAGGTGCCTGACTGTCCTCGGAGGAGGGGGAAGAAGCATGTTCCTCAGTCGGCAGATCCAGTGAGAGTCTGTCGAGCGGATCGGTATGTTTTTCCTTGTCTTGCATGGCGTATCTGGTGCCAAAGGCCGTTTATGCTCCTCAGGAGCTTTTTTGCGAATGAAGCCATTCTGCCCGCATATTGCCTGAACTTTCGAGATGCGGGACTGCCGCGAACTTCTTTAAATTCCGGTTACGCCTTTTTCCTGAATGGTGGAATCGTCATGATATATCGTATTCCATTTCCATCGGGAAATCGGACTGTACCTATCCCGGACAAAGGGGCAAGATGCGCGCCTGAACGCAGAGAAAAGACGGTTCAGATCAGTTTTTCAGCAGGCGGGCAAGAATTTCGTTGACCACAGCAGGATTAGCCTTACCGCGCATCTCACGCATCACCTGACCGACAAAAAAGCTGATGAGCTTTGTTTTGCCGCCCCTGTAGGCCTCCACTTCCGAAGGATTGGCTTCGATCACTTTCCTGACCGCCTCTTCAATGGCGCCGCTGTCCGATACCTGAGCGAGTCCCTGTTCTTTTACATAGGCTTCGGGCATGACACTGCCCTGCATGATAACCGGGAAGATATCTGCACCTATTTTTGCACTGATCAGGCCGGAATCTATGATCTTTGCCAGTTCGGCCAGAGCTTCGGCGGAGAGTTTCAGATGCGCGCTGTCCAGACCCTGTTCGTTGATTTGCCGGAGCAGCGGACCAAGCATGAGATTTGCTATCTTGCGCGCCTCCGGATACAGGCGGGCGGCGTCTTCAAACAGTTTTGCCAGATGGGGATCGGCCGAAAGCAGCGCGGCATCGGTTTCGGGCAGTTTCCATTCTTCCATGAAGCGGGCAAGACGGGCCTGAGGCAACTCGGGCTGAGTCTCCGTCCAGAGGGCAAGTTCCTCTTCGCTTATGACGACGGGCACAAGATCGGGATCGGGAAAATAACGATAATCCTGCGCATCTTCCTTGCCGCGCATGGCAAGGGTGATATTGCGGGCGGCATCATAGAGGCGTGTTTCCTGAGTCACCTTTTCGCCGTCTTCCAGAAGATCGCTCTGGCGGGAAATTTCATATTCGATGGCCTTCTGGACATGGCGGAATGAATTGAGGTTCTTCAGTTCGGTGCGCGTTCCCAGCGTCGTGCAGCCCCGGGGGCGAATCGAGACATTGGCGTCGCAGCGGAAACTGCCTTCTTCCATATTGCCGTTGCTGATGCCGAGGCTCACAACCATGGCATGAAGGGCTTTGAGGTAGGCAACGGCTTCCTCCGGGCTGGACAGATCAGGTTCGCTGACGATTTCAATCAGCGGCGTTCCCGCTCTGTTAAGATCGACGAGACTGATCTTTTCTCCCTGAGGATGGATATTCTTTCCCGCATCGTCTTCCATATGGATGCGGGTGATGCCTATGCGCTTGTTCCTGCCGTTTACGGAGATGTCCAGCCATCCGTGTTCGCACAAGGGCTCCTCAAACTGAGAAATCTGATAATCCTTGGGCATATCGGGATAAAAGTAATTCTTGCGGGCAAACCGGGAGTGTCGATTGATATTTGCATTGACGGCCAGAGCCATGCGGGAGGCAAATTCAACAGCCTTCCGATTCAGCGAGGGAAGAACTCCGGGCATACCGGCACAGATTTCGCAAACGTTGGTATTGGGTGCGTCGCCGAAAGAGTTCGGACAGGAACAGAACAGTTTGCTTTCCGTGGCGAGATGGACATGAACTTCAAGCCCGATAACGGCTTCGTAATCCGACATTGAACACTCCCGAAATGCGGCGGGCACACGAGGCCTGCCTTAAATTGCTGCTCGAGGCCGAGAACAGCGAGAGCAAGAAAATAGCATGATTCCCCGCAAGGCTCAAGCCATGGGGTACATGCCTGTAAGAGCAGATGGTTGCCGATTATTTCTGCTGTCCGTCAGGGGCTGCCTCTGGCGGCGCATAGCTGCCCGGCCCCGGAAGTATGAATCCTCTCTGGCCGAGGCGTCGCAGATACCAGCGGGGATCGCGTACAAGCAGAGGCATTTTGTCTGTCTCTCCCCGAATGAGCAGGTCGTCTCCCGGTTCGACAGGCAGATGTTCCTGCCCGTCTATGGTGACGAAAACCTGATCGACGCTCTGTACGGATTTGAGGCGTATGCAGGCGGATGAGGGCAGAACCAGGGGGGGGAATGCTCCGGCAAAGGGGCAGACCGGAGTTATCATGGTGGTATTCAGGGAAGGAAACATCAGCGGTCCGCCCGCGGACGCGGCATAGGCTGTGGAGCCGAGCGCCGTTGAGATGATGATGCCGTCGCAACGCAGACGGCTCATGAAGATATCGTCCACAAAAAGATCCAGAGTGACGGCACGGGCGACGTTCCCCCGTGCGAATACCACATCGTTGATTGCCCAGCCGCTGCCGCCTTCTTCTCCATGTCCGCGAACCAGAGCCCAGTGCAGAACACTGTGCCCCTGAACGGAAAAATCTCCGTCCAGCAGAGCCTGAAGATGAGGTTCCCAGTCGCGGGAGGAAATTTCCGTCAGAAATCCGACTTTTCCGAAGTTTATCCCCAGCAGGGGAATGGCTCGGGGCTGAAGTGCCCGGCCTATGCCGAGCATGGTTCCGTCTCCACCCAAAACAAGAGCGGCGTCCATATCGTTTGCCAGAGCTTTCTCAAAGGGGGGGAGTCCGGAAAGTTGAGGATCGGACGGCGCGGCAGAATTGACGACTCGGGAAGAAATCCCCCGTTTCTCCAGCCAATCGGCTATTTCGCCTGCTTCACGCATGGCGTCCGTGTTGTGGGCCTTTACCACGATAAGGAGGGAACGGGGTATAAATTTCATGGTTGAGTATATAAACTATATCCGCCATCAGGGCAACAGGATCACGCATAATTTGCTTGCGGTGTTTGCGGAAAAGCCGCAAACGGCAATATTGCAAGGAAACTTGCTTTGGGCTATCTGATTCAGAATAATCTGATCCGGGTTAGTCTGGAGACAAAAGAACCGGCTTGGGCGAAAAGGCGAAAGCTTTGCGACGCGGTAAAAAGTCCGGAGCGATTATGGAGGTTCCTTGAGCGCAACATTGAATATGATTCGTGAACACGCGGAAGAAGGGGCAAAATTACGTCTGGCATTTTTTGAAAACAATGCGGGGCCTATTGATGAACTTGCCCTGGCTCTTGCCCGCTGCCTTGCCGACGGCGGAAAAATTCTGATTTGCGGTAACGGCGGCAGTGCTGCGGATGCGCAGCATATGAGCGGCGAACTGCTCGGGCGTTTTGTCATGGAACGGCCTTCCCTTCCGGCTGTGGCTCTTTCTGTGGATACGTCCACGCTGACCGCCGTGGGGAACGATTATGGTTTTGACGATGTTTTTGCCCGTCAGGTGAACGGCCTTGGGCGCGCGGGGGATGCTCTGGTGGTATTTTCAACTTCCGGAAGAAGCCCGAATATTATTCGCGCGCTCGAAGCGGCTCGGAATCTCGGTCTCCTGACGGTGGGGCTGACCGGCAAGGGAGGAGGTCTGATGCCTCCGCTGTGCGATTTTATGCTGGACGTTCCTTCGACGAAAACTCCTCTGATTCAGGAGATTCATGAGGCCTGCCTGCATCTTGTCTGTGGGCTGGTCGATCATTATCTTTTTACGGAACCGGGCGCATTGCGCGCCGCGTCCCTGTGATGCCACGGAGAGAGCCATGCCTATTTTTGAATACCATTGCAAAAGCTGCATGAGAGAATTTGAAGAAGTTGTCTTTGACGACGCGCTTCCTCCCTGTCCGTATTGTCATTCTTCAAATACGGAGAAAATGATTTCGCGTCCCTGCCGCTGCTGTGCGACGGGAAGTTCTTCCGAAGGAGTTCCTCCTTCCTCCGGAGGAGGCTGCGCGGGCTGTTCGGGCGGTTCCTGTGCCTCGTGCGGACATTAATTTCCGAAGAAAAACCGATCGCGCGCACACGGTGTATATCGCGGGCGCGCGCTTACTTTTTAAAGATCCGACCATCCATCTGCGGTCGGCGGAAACGGCATGAAAAAAATTGTAATTGCAACCAGAGGCAGCGCGCTCGCGTTATGGCAGGCCAACCACATAAAAGCCCTGTTGCTGGAACGGTATCCGGACTTGCATGTTGAACTTCTGATCTTGAAGACCCGTGGAGACGTCATCCTTGACGTGCCGCTTGCCAAGGTCGGAGGGAAGGGCGTGTTCGTCAAGGAAATCGAAGATGCCCTGCTTTGCGGACGCGCCGATTTGGCCGTACACAGCATGAAGGATGTTCCCATGGTTCTGCCGGAAGGGCTGATCCTGGGAGCTGTTCCCCAGCGGGAAGTCAAAGGGGATCTGTTCCTCTCCGAACGTTATGATGATCTTGCGGCTCTTCCGCCCGGGGCGACTCTGGGAACCAGCAGCCTGCGCCGTCAGGCTCAGGTTCTGGCCATGCGGCCGGATATCAACGTCACCATGCTGCGCGGCAATGTGGAAACCCGACTGCGCAAGATGCGTGAAGGGCAGTATGACGCCATTATTCTTGCCTGCGCGGGGGTAAAGAGGCTGGGACTTTCCGCATCCAGGGAAGCAGCCTTGACCGCACCGGATTTTTTACCTGCCGTAGGGCAGGGGGCTCTCGGTGTGGAAATGCGTGCCGACAGGGAAGACTTGCGCGAGTTGACGGCCTTTCTTGAGCATATGCCGACCCGGATTTGCGTAGAGGCCGAACGCGGTTTTCTTGCCGGGCTGGATGGCGGCTGTCAGGTTCCTATTGCCGCCGATGCGCAGTTGAAGGACGGGAAGCTTTCGCTTGAAGGACTGGTGGCGGAGCCGGACGGCAGCGTGATACTGCGTCGGACTCTTCAGAGGCATATCGACGGCAACAGCGAACATGCCGTCGCTCAGGCTGAAGAAATGGGGAAAAAACTTGCGGATGAATTGCTGGAAGCTGGAGCCGGGGCAATCCTTGAGCGTCTGTATGCTGAAGAAGGGGAGGTTCGCTCATGAGCGGAAGGCGTCTTTCGCGCCTGTCGGCGGAAAGTCTTCGGCCCTGCTGGCCGGAAGAACGTATTCCCTGGGCGGACAGTGATGCCATTCCCCGCGGGGGAAGACTTCGTCCGGCGCAACCCAGAGCCTTGCAGGCTCTGGAACTGGCCATGAAGATCAAGCTCGCGGGATACAATGTATATCTTGCGGGAGAGGCTGATCTCGGTCGGACATACATGCTGCGGGATTTTCTTTCACCTCGGGCCCGCAGGGAGCAGACACCGCCGGATCTGGTGTATGTCAATAATTTTGAGGATGAAGATCGTCCTCTGCTGCTGCGTCTTCCTGCCGGACAGGGAAAGCAGCTCAGGTCTGCAATGTCGCGCGCGCTTCAGACCGTCCGAAAGGAACTCCCGCGCCGTTTTGAAGCCGACGCCTATGTGAAGAAACGTGGGGAACTCCTCGACAGCTTTCAGAGTTCCCGCTCCCGTCTGCTCAAGGAAATGGACAATATGGCGGGGGGGCAGGGCTTCAATCTTGATGTGGATGATCAGGGAAGTCTGACCTTGTATCCTCTGGTCGAGGGCAAACGCCTCAGCGAGGAGGAATTCGACAGACTGGATCGTCCTCTGCGTCAGAAACTGAAACGGAAGGGCGACGTACTGCTGCAGACCATGACCGGACTGGTGCGGAAACTTTCGCAGGTGGAACGTGATTTCCGCTTCCATGAACGGGATCTGGAACGGGAGGTTGTGGAAAGCGTTCTTGCAAGGATTTTTGATCCTGTGGCGGAACGCGCCTGCCGTAATGCTTCCGGAACAAAGGGGGAGGAAGAGCAGAGGGACGAAAAGGATATCGCTGCCCTGCGCGCTTTTTTTGAAAAGGTTCGGAGTAATATTATCGAAAATGTGGATCTGTTTCTGCCCCATGAGGGGCAGAGCGGTCTGTCGGCGGTCGATTCCCCGGCTGCCCCCTCTTCCGAACCGGATCTCGGACGCTATGACATCAATCTTTTTGTAGACAACAGCGATACCAGAGGCGCCCCGCTTATTATCGATGAACATCCCACGTTCACCAATCTGCTTGGTTGCGTGGAACGGGAATCGGAAATGGGCGCGCTGGTAACGGATTTTACACTGATAAAGGCTGGTTCGCTGCACCGGGCCAACGGCGGTTATCTTGTGCTGCATATTGCCGACGTGCTTCAGCATCAGGGCGCATGGGAAGGGCTTGTCCGTGCGCTGCGCTCGGGAATGGCCCGAATTGAGGATGCGGGAGATATGCCGGAAGGGGCGAGAACCAAGGGCATAGAGCCTGAACCTCTTCCGCTTGATCTTAAAGTTGTTCTGGTCGGGCCTGACGACCTGTATGAAACGCTTCTGAATAATGACGATCGTTTTGCCAAGCTTTTTAAGATCAAGGCGCAGATGACGGGAGAAACCCGTCGGGCCGCAGCAGAGGTACGGACATGGCTCCGGGGGCTGACACGGATTATTGACGAAGCTTCTCTGCTGCCCTTCGGGAGGGATGCTCTTGCCGGTCTGGTGGACTACGCCTCGCTGTTGTGTGAAGATCAGCGCAAGATTTCCCTCAAATTTCCTCTGCTGCGCGAGGTCATGATCGAAGCCTCTGCTCTTGCTTCCATGAAAGGAGCTTTGCGGGTTGACCGTGTCTGCCTTTCGGAGGCTCTGAAGGGACGCCTCTATCGGGTGAATCTGACGGAAGAACTCTTCATGGAGGAGTATGATCGGGATCTGATTAAAATTCGCACAGAAGGCTCTGAGGTCGGACGGGTCAACGGACTTTCCGTCACCTGGAACGGAGATTTCGAGTTTGGCCTGCCCCACCAGATTTCCTGTACTGTGGGGGTAGGGCATGGCGGCGTCATCGACCTTGAGCGGGAGGCGGAGCTTGGCGGTCCGATTCACACCAAGGCCATGATGATTCTTAAAAGCTACCTTCTGGATCAGTTTGCACACAACAAACCGCTGGTGCTGGCCGGAAGCCTCTATTTCGCGCAGAGTTATACGGAGATAGAAGGAGATTCCGCGTCGGGAGCGGAGCTTGTCGCGCTGCTTTCCGCCATTTCCGGCGTGCCTGTGAAACATTCTCTGGCCTTTACCGGGGCGGTGAACCATTCCGGCGATATTCTTGCCGTGGGAGGCGTCAACCGCAAGATTGAAGGATTTTTCGCACTTTGCGCACGCCGTGGATTGAGCGGCGAGCAGGGAGTGATCATTCCCCGGGACAACGTGGAGCATCTCATGCTTGAAGAGCGTGTCGTTGAGGCCGTGCGTGAGGGAAAGTTTTCCATCTATGCCGTTTCCCATATCAGCGAGGCTCTGGAGCTTCTGACCGGCATGAGTGTGGGACGCCGTCGCAAAGATGGGGCCTTTACCAGAGGAAGCCTGTTCCGTCTGGTGGACGAGCGGCTGCATGAACTGGGCTGGCAGGCGGAGAACGCCTTCAAGAAACGCCGCCGCAGCACCTGACATACATGAAGCAGTGTTATATCAGGCACGGACGCAAGCTTCGGGGCAGGCCACCGACATCGGGCCCGGGTCTGTCTCTCTTAGCAGGGCTGCCGTCAGGAGTCGGAAGGAGCCTCCCCTACAGGGCTGTCCAAGTGATCAGTGTCTCCGGGGAAGGGGCTTTCCCTCCACACGGATGAACATGACTGTCATCCGGGACGCTGTGTCCGCCCTGCGTTTCGGGGCGCGAAGTCCGGGCTGCCTACAGTTTTCAGAGCGCAGGTTCATACTCGCGTATTCCGGCGAGCAGCGTTTATTCCTGCGCATCTGTCTATGCTGTTGCTTGTTCGTCGCCTGCGCTCTCCTGCGGACTGCGGGGATAAACCCTGCGGGCCGCCCGTCGTGTGGCTGCTCCGGCCGTTGCAGCCCCGCTTCTCCGGACTGCGGGATTTTTTCAAAATGAAAAGGCTCCAGCCGGAAAGCGATGCGGCTTGACATCATACCAAATTCATGAAATTTAAATTCAGATATGCGCTCGTAGCTCAGTTGGATAGAGCGACAGCCTCCTAAGCTGTAGGCCCCGTGTTCGATTCACGGCGGGCGCACCACAAGACATCGAGAGATTGCACAATATTTTGTGTAATCTCTTTTTTTATTTCTCGGAGAGAAGAGCAGGTGCGGACAGCAGAAAAAGTAAGGAAGAGTATTTCATTATTTCAAATTATGATATGCATAATAATATCGATATTATATAATATATAATGTGACATGATTTGAAATTATATTGATTGGTATGCATATATTTTGATGAATAAAATATAAAATAACGTTATTATTTACATGTATGTAATAATATATGATGACATAAAATATAATAAAATAATTTTTTAATGATATGTATATTCTGTGTATATCATGCATTTATATAATTCATGGAGTATAATTCTACGTATTTTTCATAGATAAGATCAGAAATGCTGTATCATATCTTGATTTAATGTTATTTTTTATTAATAGATAGATAAATGAAATCTGGCATTCTTCTGGGGGAGATCATGCAGAAAAAAGATGCTGACGTTCTGCAATCATTCAGGCCGTGGAAGCTGGTATATGCTCTGCTTTTGTTCTCAAGTCTTGCCGGCTGCGGTTTGCGCAGCATACCATATGAGGAACCCCTGCATGTACGGCGTATGGGAAATCTGCAAATGGCTCTGCCCGAAGATCTGGAGCCGCAGGCACGGTTTTCGGCCTATGCCTGGGCTATGGAACACGGCAAACTTGTCGTCATGGAACAGCCCTGCCGCAATCCAGAGAAAGCCGAGGAAGAATTTGATGTTGTCTGGGAAGCTCTGCATACTGAACACAGTTCATGGCCGGCAGAGGAAAGCCGTACCTGGGTGGGAGACGCCTCTCATATTTTCGGTACCCCCGCCCGTTTCGGCTTCTGTCGGTACGACAGAAACAATAATTCTCCTGTTCTTGACAAGGTGCATGCGCTGGTATTGAAGGACGGCTTTTTCCTTCATCTCATCATGCTTGTCAAAAGCGTTGCCTATGACGAAAACATTCCCCTGAGTGGCTCCCTGCAGGAGAAGGATTTTTTGCCGAAACCCTCGGCGCCGGTGAGGGCGGCCCTGCAGGATATGGCGGATTTTGTGCAGCTCTGGCGGCCTGCTTCCGTCCGCAGCGGAGGAAATTATTTCCGGACGCTGAATGGTACGGTGGATGAAAGCTCCCGTCCTGTGGACAAATGGCAGGAAGGCTGCTTCAAATTTATCCGTCCGGAAGACAGGCTGGAGCTTTCCCTTGAGTATCGTCTCAGTTCCTGGCCCAGTCGAGGCGGCTGGGCAGAGAGGAGATATCTTAATCCTTCTCCCATAAATGATGGAAATCCCTGGCTGGACGGCCGTGTGTTCGGGGCTTTTCTCTGGGTACTGATGAATCCCATTGAGATGGTGCATGATATCGCCACCAACAGCGATTCTTCCGTAGCGAGAAAGGGACTGCGTGAAGTCAACGGTCTGCCCGGAGCAGAAACGGTGTATTACAAGAGATACACTGATTCAAAGGGCAACAGGATGTGCTTCATCAGCGCATGGTGGTGTCACTACGGCAATGAACGTGACGTGCGTCTGCCTGCGATGCAGCTCCAT
Source organism: Candidatus Mailhella merdavium (assembly GCA_019119045.1). GTDB lineage: Bacteria > Desulfobacterota > Desulfovibrionia > Desulfovibrionales > Desulfovibrionaceae > Mailhella > Mailhella merdavium. Next base: position 25,294 of record DWXS01000069.1, read on the forward strand.
CTGAAATGTGACACAAGTGATCCCGAGCGCGTCATGGGACTTTGGGACGCCGTACTGGAAACTCTGCGTCCTGCCTCTCCGGATGTACGTCCTGATCCGGCGGAGGGATTTTCTGGAGATGAAGAAGGCAGGAGTCCCGAAATATATGTGAATCCCCTGAATGTACAGAACGAGACCTCCTGTGTACAGGATGCCTGGGATGCGCTCTGAAGCTCCGCCTGCCATCCTCCTTCGGCAGGTCAGACAGAACGTGCTGAAAAGTCCGGAGCGCGATATTTCTGAAGTGTGAAGCAGTGTGGCCCTGCCGGCTGGTCAAGGGCGCACGTTATGAGGGGTATAGCGTGTGGCCTGACTCTGTCAGAAAGGAAGTGACAAGTTCCGTCATGATGCGGGGAGCGTCGGGATCGCCCGGGCGGAACCATTTGATGCGTTCGTCGGCCCGGAACCAGGTCCACTGGCGTTTGGCATAGGCCCTGGTGTTTTTCCGCCAGAGTTCCAGAGTTTCCGTAAGGTCGCGGTTTCCGGCAAGATACTCGCCCAGTTCGCGGCAGCCTATGCCGGACCAGCCGGGAAGAGATAGATCCGGATTTTTTTTCATCGCCGCTCGGGCTTCATCCAGAGCGCCCGTTTCCAGCATCGTATCAATACGGCGGTTCAGGAAGGGGGTGAGTTCCGGCAGCGGCAGTCCCATGCCCAGACGCAGCACGTCTGTTTCAGGGGGGGGAGGCGTGGCGTGTTCGTGCCACCAGGTGAAAGTTTTACCTGTGCTTTCCCACACTTCAAGCGCGCGTATGATGCGTTGACGGTCGTGAGGGTGAATGCGCGAGGCGTAATCCGGGTCGATAGCATGTAATTTGACATGCAGAGCTTCCGGACCTTCCGTCTGGCATTGAAGTGTCAGACGTGCGCTGACGGATGCGTCTGTTGTGGGGATATCGGCCATGCCGTCCAGCAACGCTTTCAGGTACAGGCCGGTTCCGCCTACCAGAAGAGGAATCTGTCCTTGAGATCTGACGTCGGATATGGCGGCGCGGGCCTTGTCCATCCACTGCCCGGCGGAAATTTTCTGTCCGACGGGCAGCCAGCCGTAAAGAAGATGAGGACACTGAGCCTGTTCTTCCTGCGTCGGCTGTGCGGTGATGATGGGAAAATCCTCATAGACCTGTCTGGAGTCGGCATTGATAATGCAGACCTGAAGATCAGCCCGGGCAAGACAACGGGCTATATGCAGAGCAGCGCCGCTCTTGCCCGAACCTGTCGGGCCGACCAGACAGATAATACGGGGACTCGGGAAAGAAATGCGATTCATGGCCTGGAAAAAAGGTCAGACTTCGGGAGGGAATCTTCCTCACTCATTTCCGGCTCGGGAAGCGGGGCTGCCGGAGCGCCGGGCAGGGGAACAAAGGGCCATGTTGCCGGATGACCGTACACTCTGCGCAGTCTGACGAGTACGGGAGGAGGAACCAGATCTCCCACGTTGCCGCCCAGACTTGCCACGGCCTTGATATTGGTTGAGCTTATATACATCCAGCGAAAGTCGCTCATGAGAAAGACCGTCTGAATGTCACTGCGCAGCTTGCGATTCATCAGAGCCATCTGAAATTCATAGTCGAAATCGGAAAGAGCCCGCAGTCCCCTCAGAATGGCCGTCGCGCCGCGTTTTTTTGCGTAGTCCACCAGAAGACCGGAAAAAGCTTCGACTTCGACTCCGGCAACTCCGGCAAAACATTCCCGTGCCATGTCCACCCGTTCATCCAGCGAAAAAAGGGGAGATTTCAGATTGTCCCGCGCAACGGCGACAATGACCGTATCGAAAATCTCCGCGCCGCGCCGGATGATGCCCGCATGTCCGTTGGTAAGCGGGTCAAATGTACCGGGATAAATGGCAATGCGTTGTTTAGTCATGATATGCGGTCCACACAATGACGCGCGTCTGGCCATAAAGGGTATCGTTGACGACTTCCAGCCCGGGCTGTTTTTCCGCATTGAGGCGCAGAGTCTTTTCCACTTCCGCTATAAGAAAGCCGTCTTCATCGAGCCAGTTTCGGCGTATGATGTTTCTGAGGGTTGGGGCAAACAGCGACTCGCCGTAGGGCGGGTCGATAAAGATCACCTGAAAAGGAGAAGAGGGCGTGCGGGCCGTAATTTTAAGAACATCGTCCACAAGGATACGGCAGCGATCTTCCACGCCGAGCGTTGCGGCGTTTTTGGAAAGGCAGGCTGCCGCTCCGGAATCCTTTTCAACCAGCACCGCTTCAGTCGCACCGCGGCTGAGGGCTTCAAAAGCCAGAGAGCCGCTTCCTGCGAAAAGATCCAGCACACGACATTCCCCCCACACAACGCCTCTGGATTCCAGGCGTGAGAAAAGGGATTCGCGGACGCGTCCCATGGCCGGACGATATCCCGGCCCGCTGACAGTTTTCAGCACACGCCCTTTATGGGCTCCCGCGATGATGCGCATATGACCTCCTGCTCGCTGTATCGGGCGCGAGCATACGCAAGGAAAAGGCGTTGCGCAAGCACGGGGGAGCTTCGGTCGGAAGTTCGGAACTTCAGCGTCACCTGCGGAAAAGACAGGATATGTCGCCTTACTATCCGCCGCGCCCCGCCATACCTGCCAGATCATGTTTTTTCATGATCAGGGAATCATAGCGGAGCATGTGTTGCCGCTATATCTGTGAAAGGAATACAGCCAGTTCCCGACTGATTTCGCTCAGGCGATCGCGCAGTTCGGTTTGTTCCTCCCAGGGAAGTTGCTCGGCGCGGGAGCGACGTTCGCGCAACTGAGCGAGGCGCGCATCCATGTCGGCAATGAGGAAGTCCCAGTCCACACGGGGACGGGCTTTTGCCGTATTGAAAAGTTCCACGGCAACCTTGCGCCCCGGTTCGAGGGTCATGTCTTCAAGATAATCTGGAATAAACACTTCGACATCATCGCGGGAGCTGTTCTTTTTGATGAGATCCGCCAGAGCCTCCTGCGCCTTCGGTTCCCCATGGATCAGAACGATTCGGCTGCCAGCCTTCGACATGGGAAGAATCCAGTCCAGAAGCTGGCTCTGTCCGGCATGAGCGGAAAAGCCGTTGATGGTGAAAACTTTTGCGGCGACGGCCAGATCGTCGTTGAACAGACGTATGCTTTCCGCTCCGTCCACAATTTTGCGACCGAGCGTGCCCACAGCCTGATAGCCTACAAATACGATGCTGGCGCCTTCCCTCCAGATGTTATGCTTGAGGTGATGCTTGATCCTGCCGGCATTGCACATGCCGCTGGCGGAAAGGATGATCGCGGGACCCTGCAAGACGTTGAGAGCCTGAGATTCTTCCGTGTTGAGCGTGAAATGGATGTTGTAACTGCCATCTTTTGGGGAAATTCCCTGTAGTTCCGGAGTATGGAGCGTCTGTGCATATTTTTCGAATACTTCCGTTGCCCGTATGGCAAGAGGGCTGTCCACAAATATGGGCATGTCCGCCGGGAGCTGATTACGCTCCCGTAAGAGAATGAGGCTGTACAGAAGTTCCTGCGTGCGTCCGACGGCAAAGGAGGGAATGATGACTTTTTCTCCGTGACTGTAGCTGTAGGCTATTGCCTGGGCAAGCTCTTCCAGCGTGTCGCTTTCTCCTCTGTGGTTGCGGTCGCCGTAAGTGGATTCGACAAAAAGCCAGTCCGGCGGATTCGGATGTTCCGCATCATGCAGCAGCAGCGCGCCGGGGCGGCCCAGATCGCCGGAAAAGACGAGGCGGGTCGTCTGCCCTCCTTCCGTAATTTCCAGATCAAGGAAGGCCGCGCCGAGGATGTGCCCCGCATAGCGGTAGGTGACTTTGATGCCGGGATGAGGTTCGAAAGTTTTGTCAAAGTCTACGGGGCGCAAGAGAGTAACGGCCTTGCGGGCGTCTTCCGTCGTGTAGAGAGCCTTGTCACTGTCGCGTTTCGTGCCGCGCCGCTTGTCATGGCTCTGTTTCCATTCCTGCTCCATTTCCTGAATATGGGCGCTGTCTTCCAGCATCAGAGCGGCGAGATCCAGCGTCGGATGCGTGCAGTAGATGTTTCCCTTGAAACCCTCGGCAGCCAGAAGCGGGAGGAGGCCTGAATGATCGATATGGGCATGGGTGAGCAGGATGAAATCCATTTCCCGGGGGCGATACAGTCCGCTCTGCCTGTTACGTTCCTCAATGGCAGGGTTGCCCTGGTGCATGCCGCAATCTACGGCAAAGCGCGCACCGGCGGCCTCAATGACATGACATGAACCGGTGACAGTTCGGGCCGCGCCGAGAAATGATATTTTCATGCCGGACTCCTTTGTTTTTTCCTGATGATACGTTGAAGAAAGACGTACAGCCAGCAACGAAGTATGACAAAATCTGATAAAGCCTTGCGTCCGGAGTTTTCTGTCCTCTGCTTTGTGTTTTTTTGCGCTATGTTAAGAAATGCCGTCAAAAGACTGTACAAGTCAAGTCGTATTTCTCCTCTTGCCTCGGAATGACGTATTGTGCTTTAATTTCTTCATATTCATATCGGCAGGAGGCTCCATGTCCGGTTCTTCTCAGCAGTATGTCATTGATGCCCTGTCCGCCCAGGAATCCTGGCGTCTTTTCCGTATCATGGCGGAAATGGTCGAAGGCATTGACACGCTTTCCTCCCTTCCTCCCTGCGTATCCATATTCGGATCGGCCCGTGCCCGGGCGGATGATCCTCTGTACTGTCAGACGGAAGATATTGCCCGGGGGCTGGTGGAGGCCGGGTATGGCGTCATCACCGGCGGCGGGCCAGGTCTTATGGAGGCGGGGAATAAAGGTGCGACGGAGGCCGGCGGGCCGTCCGTAGGGCTGCATATTCAACTGCCCATGGAGCAGGCCGCCAATCAGTATCTGCTGACGCGCTGCAATTTCAACTACTTTTTTGTCCGCAAGCTCATGTTCGTCAAATATGCCGTGGCGTATGTGGTCATGCCGGGAGGCACGGGCACCCTTGACGAACTGTTTGAAGCTTTTGTTCTTGTCCAGACGCACCGGATCAAGCCTTTTCCCATTATTCTTTATAAACGTGATTTCTGGGCCGGTCTGCTGGACTGGATGCGGGATCGCATGGTGGAACATGGTTTTCTGCGGGAAGAGGAGCTGGAGCTGTTGACGCTTTGCGACGAACCTGACGAAGTTGTACAGACCATCAGAAAATACACCATCGTATGATGTCCGCAGAGCTGTCATCATCTCCAGATGAACGCTTTCGGGATCTTGCGCCGTGGGGGCCGGTGCCTTCGCCCCCTCCGGGGTGGACCTGGAAGAGCCTCATGCTCAAAGCTCTTGAGCTTGCACGGGAAGCGGCCGCGGCGGAAGAAATCCCCGTGGGGGCCATCGTTGTGGATGACGGTGGGCTGATTGTGGGACAGGGGCGCAACGAAACGGAAGCATTGCGGGATCCTTCCGCTCATGCTGAAATGCTTGCGCTGCGCAGGGCCGCACGGAATGTGGGCAATCACCGGCTTGGAAATTGTGTGCTTGTGGTGACGCTCGAACCCTGTCTTATGTGCGCCGGAGTCATTCGGGAAGCCAGAGTGCAGGGCGTGGTCTACGGTGCGCATGATGTGCGCGCCGGAGCGGTCGAGTCCCGTCTGGAAGGCCTTTCCTATGCTGACGGCCCGTCCCCCTGGCATATGGGTGGAGTGGAAAGCCGCGCCTGTGCTGAGCTGTTGCGTGATTTTTTTCGGGTCCGGAGAAGTTGAAGTATTTCGGAGACTCTGCCTTTCCTTGCCTCTATTTCAGCGCGGCGAGGCTTGTCGAATGAAGTCTGGATGACTATGCTGATGCCGTGACGGAGGGTATTCCCCATCGGGGAACGCCTGTTGTCCGCCTGCATTGAGAGAAATATTATGAGGGAGCAGCCGCATGAGCAGCACTGTGGACGAACTGACAGTCAATTATGAAGAGGACGGCATACTCAAGGTAAAGGAAGTGGACAAGGAGATTTTGTCCAAAGGTGCCTGGGCTACGGTGCTTTTCCGCTATCAGGAATGGATACCGGAAACAGATACATACGGCCCGGACAAGTACACCATACGCCGTTACAAGAAAAGTGGGGGCGAGTATCGTCAGCAGTCCAAGTTTACCATTTCCAGCGCGGATCAGGCTCGACGCATCATCGGGGCTCTGGAACGCTGGCTTAAGTCGGATGAGCATGAGCAGGAATGAAGAAGAACGAAATCCGGCGCCGGATGTCGGTCGCCGGGATTTGCTGCATGATCTGATTTCTCCCTGGAGAAGACGGGGGCGTAAACTGCTCCAGATCGGGGGCTCTTCGCTTGTCCCTCCGCTGTTATTCTGGGAGGCGGGCTTTGACGCTTTCTGTCTGGAAAGAGTTCCGGAAGTTCTGCAAGCAGCAAGAGAAGAGAATGGGCAGGGAGTCGAGTATGTTCTCGGGCAGCCGGATTTGCTGCCTTTTGAGGACGATTCCTTTGAATATGCCGTACTGCCCGACATTTCAGCTCTTATGGCATCTGGAACCGAAGATGCGCTGTTTACGATTGTCGCAGAGGCTGTGCGGACGGCTTCGCACGGCATCATTTTGATGAGCGGCAATCCGTTGTCGCCTGCGAACTGGAAAAAGGGGAAGCGTTGCTTCTGGCCGTGGACTTTATGGATGACCGCACGCAGAGCGGCTCCCCGGGGGAGACTGACATTGCGCGGAGCGTGTCGACTTCCCCTCGCTCCTGGAAGAATCTTTCGTTTTTACCGTGAACGGAAGGGAATGAATATTCATCCCTGCTGGTGTCCGCAAAGTCTGATAAGTCCTTTTCCTTTTGGCGGAGTGTACGGACTGAGACTTGACTGCTTCCCTCTTGCCGGAACGCCGACAGGCGTGTTGCGCGTACCCGGCATCCGCAGTTATGGCAAGGAAGCGGCAATGGGTTCTTCCGGTTTGGGCATTGAAGGCACGGGGTGTTCCGCACTTGGTCATGGTTCCGGCGAGGGGGAAAAGGCAAGCAGAGAGGAAGCCTCTCAGGCCTTCCCCGGCAGGGGATGATGATCTCCGGGCATATCTTTGCAGGTTGCTCCCACATGGGGGTTGAAGTAGCCGAACTTCAGTGACGGACAGGATTTTTTCAGCCTCTTGCGGAAGTTGCCGAGTCCTACGGCCGGGCCGAAATTGATGCCGTCCAGCAGACGGAGATAGAGTTCCGGATCAATATTCAGATTACGGAGCTGAATAAAGTTCACATCGCAGGTATTGACAAGCTCAACAAGAGCTTCGATTTCTTCCTCACAGTCGGTAATCCCCGGGAAATAGAGCAGGTTGAGCGAAACAAATACGCCGCGTTTTCTCGCTTCATGAATGGATTGCCGCACATCCGTGAAGGTGAAGTTTTTAGGGCGGTAGTAGCGCGCGTGTACTTCAGGACGCGCGCTGTTCATACTCACCCGGAGTGAGCTGAGTCCGACATCGCCGAGACGGGCAATCGCTTCGGGACGGGAGGCGTTGGAGTTCAGATTGACGGTGCCTTTGCCGCCCCGTTCGCGGAATGTACGTACTGTATCCACCAGCAGATCGGCTTCCGTCAGGGGTTCGCCCTCACAGCCCTGTCCGAAGGAATAGATGGGATCCGGCTCGTTTTCCTGATGGTGGAACATGATTTCCACCAGCTCCTCAACTGTGGGCGTAAAGGTCAGACGATCCTGCGGAGTGGCGCAGAGGGGGGAGTCTTCGTCCTTAAAAGAGATGCATCCCACGCAACGCGCATTGCATACGCGGGAAACGGGCAGTGGAGCCTCGTATCTGCCCAGACACAGGTTTCTTGCGGCGGGGCAGGCGTAGCGCAGCACGCAGTTGCTCATAAGATGCTGAACAAGGCGGTTGGCCGGATATTTCGCCATCAGCGCACGAGCGGCCTTTTCTATCTTTTTCTGTGAAATTCCGGTGAATACCTGTCTCGTATCCTGATCCACCTTTTTGGCGCACACATAGAAACGATCGCCGATCATGCCCACGGCTCCGTAGGCAAACAGCGGAAGCGTGGGGGCGTTTTCGTCGGTGACATAAACCGGATGCGCCGTCAGCGTATGGGCCGGCGCAATGAATGCGGCAACTGCCAGTTCTTCAAGCTGGACGGCCTCTCCTGTTTCCGGATCAAGCCCTACGGCATGCCTGCCGGGGAGAAGAAAAAGTTCGCTTTCCGGTGGGAGCGGCATGAGTTCGTCCGGACGGGGCAGAGCCCATTCCTGCCCGCGTCGGCACAGCATGAGCAGATCAGGATCATCGTAAATCTGGCCTTGAGCGTCGGCAAGAAGCAGACGGGGATGCGGACGTGAATCTGAGGACATGAAAACTCCATAAAAATCTGGACAGTCTGACAGGTATCCCGAATTCGTGCATTATGGCAATAAACGATCTGCAACTCAAGCGGGAAATATCCATGTTCGGGAGAGCGAGCTTTCATGAACAATATTCCTTAAACCTGTCCGGCCATGTTCATTGTTATGGAAGAGCCGAGGTTCAGCAGAGACTGTTTGGGGCGGAAGGGTGCGAACAGAGAAGAAGGAAGCTTTTGTGACGGATGTTGCATCCGATGCGTATATATGAATTTTTTATGAATAAATACAGTGTATTACGTTCAAGTGGGATGGAGTTCCGTTTGCCGGAACGCGCAAAAAACGGCGATGAGGGGGCATGAACGGTTGAGGTTTTGTACGGAGCGTCTTTTCGGACGGAAGGGTGAAATTCGACGCGGCTTCTGGCTTATGACGTTGCAAAACGGAAAAAATGCAAGGTCGTGAAAAATGTATTCCACGCTGATTGTTCTGTGTCATGCAGCCAGACAAAAGTCGGTTTTCGTATGCTGCCCTGAAGATTCTCCCTGCGGAATATCGGTCAGACGGGAAGAAAATGCAGGCCCGTCTTCCGGGACATTCGGAGACTTTTCCGCTATAGCAACCTGTGCCGGGCAAAATCTGAGCGGCGGTCCGGATCATCGAATTCTGAATCGTACTTATGCGGAGGTTTTCCAATCATATGGCCCTGTTGTTACTTCTGCTTTTTTGCATGTTTTTTTTCGGAGGCATGTTTCTCCTGGTCATCTTTCAGGCCAGACGGCACCGTGAGGCTCTGGAACTTATAGCAACGCAGCAACGGGCAATGCAGGCCGAGCTGTCGCGTCTGGCTGATATACTGGAATCTCTGGTGGCGGAACGGCCATTTGAAGAAGATGAAGCTATGGATGAGGAGGATAATCAGGATTCCCGGGAGTCTGGAAAGGCTGGTTCCGGACAGGGAATGCCGCTCGAACCCGGCTTTGAGCTGCTTCTTGAACGGGGGGGAGAAGGCAGACCGGCGAAGAGCGGGGGAGAGGCTGAATATCCTGAAAACTTTGAAGAAGACGGACTTGATCGGCTTTTTCTGCGCTCTGGCAGGAACGGCAGTGAGCAGCATTCCGAAAAAGAACGCGGAGGCCTGCCTGAACTGAAGCTGTAATCGGGCAGAAGCCGTCCCCGAAGCACAACTCCGATGCACGCTTGAGTTTTCAGATTTGCGGGCGAGGGGTGATAATCATGGCGCCTGACTGTTGAGCCTGATATTTTTTACCTGACGAACTCCTTCCCCCGAGAGCCCCGGCCGTTTTCCGGAAAGGTCGGGGCTTTCCTGCGGCAGGAGAAACGCTGTTTTTTTCAGATATCTGCTGCCGGGCGTAAAGCCGATACCTGATGGAAAGGGAAAAGGCTTGTTCGACATCCGGCAATATCTGCCGACACTATCTGCCATCGAATGCGACTGGTAAAAAAAGCCCGCGTTTCCCGAATAGTTGTCGGGAACGCGGGCTGTGTTGTCTGCATGCCGCAGGTTATTTTACGGCAACAGCTTCGATTTCAAGTCCGGCCCCCAGAGGCAGAGCGGCTACGGCTACGCAGCTGCGGGCAGGAAAGGGAGCTTTGAAGAACTGGGCGTAAACTTCGTTGACTTTTGCGAAGTCTCCCATGTCGGTAAGGAAAATATTGACCTTGACCACCTTGTCCATGCTGGAGCCTGCTGCTTCCAGCACGGCCTTCACATTGGACAGGGACTGCCGTGCCTGTTCGGCAATATCGGAGGGCATGGTTTTCGTTTCGGGATTCATGGGCAACTGACCGGAGCTGAAAACCAGATTTTCAAGAGCTATGCCCTGAGAATAGGGGCCGACGGCGGCAGGAGCATGTGCGGTTTCAACGGGTTTGAACATGTATGTTCTCCTTATTGGGATATATTCAAGTCGGGCTAGAATAGGGCAATGTCCTGTTTCTGGCAAGTATGCAGTTCCGGAACGCGGATTTGGGCAGATTTGACCGATATGGACGTTCCGGTACTCTGGTACAGAGCAGGAGACTGTACGATTTTCTTTCTGTTCCGAACATCGTCCAGGCAGGTATGTTCATGAGGGGAGGGACGGGCTGTGTTGCCGGAACGTGCCCCGAGGGGGTGAGAAAATGGAGACGCCTGAATATGCCGACGGACTATCTGCTCCAGCGGCCGTATTTTCCGAACCAGACAATATCCCGGTAGGTGGAGGGCGAGGTATCTCCTTCAGTGCTTATAAGCAGTACGGAAGACTGTCTGTTCAGGCCGAGCTTTTCGCGGGCATGTGTACCGTCCTCGCTTTGCATGATCCATTGAAGAATTCCTGCGGTAACAGCCCCGGATTCGCCGGATATGACGGGGGAATCGCCGTACAGCGGCGCGGCAAGAATGCGCATTCCGTCGGCGGCCGTATAGTCCGGGCAGGATATATAGGCGGCTGCATAGTCGCGCAGTATGGGCCAGCTTATGGTGTTCGGATCGCCGCAGGCCAGACCCGCCATCAGGGTATCAAGATCTCCCTTCACGGAGTGCGGCATGCCGTCGGCAGTCGCGGCCGAGCGATAGATACAGTCAGCCTTGTGCGGCTCGACGATGATGAAGGTCGGCATATACGGCGCCAGTGCAGCGGCCAGATAGCCGAGTACGGCTCCGGCAAACGAGCCGACGCCGGCCTGAAGAAAAACATGGGTAGGCGCCTGTATCCCCATTGAGCGCATCTGTTCCAGAGCTTCGACTGCCAGCGTGACATAGCCCTGCATGATCCAGGTGGGGATATCCTCATACCCGCTCCAGGCTGTGTCCTGAACCATTACCCATCCGTTTTTTTGCGCTTTGTTCCAGGTCATGCGGACGGAGTCGTCGTAATTGAGATCGGTAACGGAACACTCTGCGCCGAGGGCGCGGATATTGTCCACTCTGATCTGCGCTGAGCCTCTGGGCATATAGACGACGGCCTTCTGGCCGAGCTGGCGTGCCGTCCAGGCCACGCCGCGGCCGTGATTGCCGTCCGTGGTTGTGGCAAAGGTAATGTTTCCGACCTGCTTTTGCACCTCCGGAGAGCAGAGCTGTTCTCTGTCGAGCGTGGAAATCGGACGTTTAAGCTTTTCGGCCAGATAGTTACCGATAGCGTAGGATCCGCCGAGGACTTTAAAAGCATTAAGCCCGAATCTTCGGGACTCGTCCTTGACCAGAATGTGCCCCAGACCGAACGCATCGGCAAGATGCGTAAGATCGTGCAGCGGCGTTGGGGCATACTCTTTGAACGTTTTGTGGAAGGCACGAACTTCTTCAGCTTTTTCCGGGCCGAGAGCTGACAGGGAGGCTCCTTCTCCGGAAGATTTGCGTGCAGGATTGTAGAAAACGGCTATACTCATGAAAAACCTCTCGTGGAAAACGAAACGTTTTGGAGCGTTCGGGAGACTGTCTCGAAAATCATATGGAGAAGGAAAGGAACAGGGGGAGATCTGATGGTACCCGTTATGGTAACCGGATCAAAAAAATGATAAGATTTTTGAATCGGTTGAACAAATTAAATTTTTATGTCAATGCCGTACGCCCTGTGAGGCGGGAGGCCTTTTCTTCGCACAGGGTATAATCAACAGGGCTGGGCGGTATCGCGACAGAGTTTCCCGGTATGTTTTTGAGGCTATGTTGTTTATGTACGACACACGCTACGCAAGCATCACATGATGCGCGGCCGATGAATCCGATAATGATTTCGTTCTGTTTTCGTATATGGAGCGGAGTGACCTTCAAGATGAATCTGGTACACGAGACTGTACATCGGAATATTCATCCCGCCTCTGAACCGACCCTGTACACAGAGTCGGCTTCAAGGGTATTCCTCGGCAGTCCGGTCATGTTCTGCCGGAAAAGGAGCCGTTGCGGAGGCTGCCGGGCTATACGGAAGAGGCGCGGCGAAGTTTTTTTTCTTCCGCATCGCGCATGGAGGCGTAGCCGTATGCCCGGGCCATGTTGTCGGCCGTTTCTTCGGCGAGATTGCGTCCCTGCCGCTGGCACTGCCTGGTAAAATCAAGGTATCGGGCCAGCGTTGCTTTTGACCAGGTTTTCAGTTCGCCTGTCAGATAGGTTTCAAAGGATGTGACGTCGGGGCGATCTCCTTCGCGGGTGAGCGGTCTCCCTGTAGAGCGGATGTGGGGATAGGCCTGATCGGTACGACGCTCCCAGTCCATATGGATTTCCACGATTTCCCTGATCTTCGCAAGAGACTCACTGTCCGGGACGGGCAGAGCGTGGCGGATGCGGTTGAATTCCAGCGGGGAGGTATATTCCATCATGAACGCATACTTTTCGGTCAGCAGATTTCGTCCCGCGCGTTCCGCATGTTCCAGATCGGCAAGATAGCTTCGCAACAGATCTTCCGGCCAGGTCATGAACTGACTGGCACGCATGATACGAAAGGTGGCCGGATCATTTTGGCATGAAGCGCGTCCTCCTTCATTCTGTACCCGGTCAAACATCTTCCATTCTTTATCAATGACAAGATCAATCAGATCGCTGCTCATGGGGCTTCTCCGATAAGGTCCCGGTACGATGACTCTCTGCCGAATGCATGGCATGATTTTTTTTCGGTTGCAAGAGCTCCGTCTCTTCTCCATACTGAAAGAAATATTCTCGGGAGGTGATGACATGAGGGAAATAAACGATATGCGGGGGCTTTCCCTTGCCAGAGCCTTTTTTGCATCCTGTGAAGCATCTCTTGACGAGCATATTCCCGATATCATGGCTGTTGCGGCGATCGGACTTGCGGGAGAGGGATCGGAATGTTTCGGCTGCGACGATGAAATTTCCCGCGATCATGACTGGGGCCCGGGATTCTGTATCTGGCTTCCTGCGGCGAAGCTTTCCGCATCTTCTTCCCGAATCGAGGCGGCGTTGGCTGAATTGCCGCAGTCATTTGCAGGGTATCCGTCGCGCATGCGCTCCGAATCCCGCATCGGGAGAGTCGGCCCTTTGTCGATAGAAGCGTTCTATACGGGATATACGGGGCTGAGTCATGCTCCCCAGACCTGGCAGGAATGGCGGAGAATTCCCGAACACGCATTGGCTGCCTGTACCAACGGCGAAGTTTTCAGGGACGGAGGAGGAGAATTTTCCGCATGGCGCAGGGCCTTGCTTGCCTATTATCCCCGGGATCTCTGGCTGAAAAAACTGGCCGCACGCTGCATGAACATGGCACAGGCAGGTCAGTACAATCTGCCGCGGGCCTTGCGCCGCGGTGAAACCGTGTGCGCCATGCTTTGCGTAAGCCGTTTTGTGGAAGCTGCGCTCGGGATGCTTTTTCTTCTGAATCGTCGCTATATGCCGTTTTATAAATGGGCATGGCATGTCGGCCGCTCCCTTCCCTATATGGGGAGCGAGGTTGCGGATACGCTGAAAACGATTGCCTCCATGTCGCTTGTGGAGGAAGGAAATGCCGTTTGTCAGCAGGTGGAAGCTTTGTGCGGACGCTTTGCGGAGGTTCTGAGAGAACAGAGTCTTTCCCGGGAGATGGATTCCTGGCTGTGGGCTCACGGTCCGCAACTGGCCGCCCGGATCGGCAATCCGGAAATTGCCAGGCTGAATCTTCTTGAAGATTAGTACGTGGAACGAATTTCCCCTGCGGTCCGTCATGGAAAAGCAGAAAAATTTCACATAAAATTCGATGAGATAGAGCGATATTGCGCCTGGCAGACCTTGCATGTGAAGCGCGGGCGGGAGAATCTGGATATGGATACCTTCAAAACAGAATATGAATGGGCTGAAAGTTTGCTCGGCAGAGGGGATAGCGCGGGGGCAATCGGCGCATTTACCCGTCTGCTTGAGGAAAGTGAATCAGCGCGTCCCCGGCGCGCGCTGGTATTGCAGGGGCTTGCCAGAAGTCTGCACGCCGCAGGTCGTGCCGGAGAAGCTGTGGACTTGCTGCGTGAGGCATGGGAAATCCTGTGCCGCGAATTCGGCGCGGAGCATCCGGCCAGTCTGGGGGCGCAACAGAACCTTTCTTTCATACTTCAGGCCGTGGGCCGTTTTGACGAAAGCATGAAGGTGGGAGAAAGTGCGCTGGCGTCCCTGATTGCACGGTCGGGTGAGTGTTCCATGCCTGTGGCGGATGCAATGATTCGCCTTTCCGCATCCTATTATGAGGCGGACAGACTGAATGAGGCAAAATCATTGTCCCGGAGGGCGAAACTCATACTGGATCGTCTGGACCCGCAGGGCTTCGCCATGTCTACCTGCCTGAACAATCTTGGACGTATTGCGGAAGAGGAGGGAGATGCGGAAAGCGGATGCGCTCTGCACAGGCAGGCCGTGGCGATCAGAAAGCGTCTTTGCGGGAACGGCAGAGAAACGGCATTTTGTCTGGGAAATCTCGGTACGGCCCTGCTTGCGGCCGGGCACAGAGACGAGGCGGCCTCCGTTCTGGAAGAATCGCTCCGTTGCTATGCCCTGGCCGGATGTACTGAAGGAAGAAACATAGAGGGGTTGCGACACAACCTTGCGCTATGCAGAAAATGAATACTGTTTTCAGAAACGGTTCCGTAAAGGATTGACAGTCTGCCGCATAGCTTCCGGGACCAGGAAAGTCCGTTGATATGCGGCTAAACTTCCGGCGTCTTTTCCTGAGAGAAGCTCAATACTTTTGCTCTTTTTTCGTGATGGCCGCCGGATTTTGCCGGCGTTTCCAGAGAAAATGGCATGGCGTCGGGAGGGAAGGGGAACTCTTCGTTTCCACCTGCTGATATATTTGAACGGGCGTTCCGGAGTCGTTCGGACCATTGGACATTGAACAACTGATTTTTCCAGTGTTTTGCCTGAATGAGGGAAAGCACGAGTACGGCTTCCTGCCATCGCTGGGAAGGCTCGAATCGGCTGACAATCTGCATGTATTTTTCCCACAGGCCCATCAGAGAGGCTTCGTCCAGCGCATCCAGCTGGCGGGCCATTTTCAGCAGCATCTGTTCCATTGAGTATATCCTGATATCGTTGAAGGGAGCTGATTCCGCAGAAATGGAATGCAGGGCGGAAAGCTTGCGTGACATGTTCGCATATTCTGACGGAAATCTTATTCCGTATCCTGCGGAACCCGGACAGCATAGATCCAACATTCGACGGCGGCAAATGGAATTTGCCCGTGACTGGAGATTGTGGTAATATTCCGGCCTTGCCGTTTTATCAAGCCGCCGGCAGCGGCGTCTACCCGTACAGAACGGGAGATGTGTTCCCTTTACCCGGCTTTTGCCGGAATTCCGGAGTACTTCCATGAGCGATCTTAAAGCAATGTACCGCCAGATTGTGGCGGACGGTTTCCCCGATACCATGACCATCACTCTGGGAGAAACGGAACTGAAATACCGTAAGAGAGTCTGGAACGTGGGGGGAGAGCTGAAGGGCCTGCGCTATGGGGAAAATCCGGATCAGCCTGCCGCGTTGTATGAACTGGTGGAGGGAGAAAGCAACATTGCCGGGAAAAGCTGGCGCAGACCTGGACAGGGCATTGTTTCGGCCCTGACTGAGGAGCAGATGATTCAGGCAGGCAAGCATCCCGGCAAGACCAATCTGACGGATGTGGACAACGCCGCGAACATTCTGCAATACCTCACGGCACGCCCGGCAGCGGCCATTCTCAAGCATAATAATCCCTGCGGAGCCGCATGGGCGGACAACCTTCATGATGCGCTGGACAAAGCCTTCTGGTGCGATCGCATCGCGGCCTTCGGGGGAGCTGTCGTGGTCAACAGGCCTCTGGATAAGGCAACTGCCGAACTTATCGCCTCGCAATATTTTGAAGTGGTGGCCGCACCGGATTTCGAGGAAGGCGCGGTAGATATCATTTCCGCCCGTAAAAATCTGCGTATTCTGCATTTGCCCGGACTGGGAAGGCTTGAGGAAATCTGCGGCACGCCTTTCCTTGATATTAAAAGTCTTGCGGATGGCGGGCTGGTCATTCAGCAGTCCTTTGTCAACCGTATCCGCAGCGTTGACGATTTTATTGTGGCTTCCGGCACGGACAAGGACGGTAAGACCGCAGTTTCCCGCAAGGCCACTCCTCAGGAGCTGGAGGATCTCCTTTTTGCCTGGGCAGTGGAAGCAGGCGTAACGTCCAACTCCGTTATTTTCGCCCGCAACGGAGCGACAGTGGCCATAGGAACCGGCGAGCAGGATCGTGTCGGCTGTGTGGAACTTGCCATTCACAAAGCTTACACCAAGCATGCCGATGTGCTGGCTTTCCGCCGTTGTGGCCTTTCTCTCTATGAGCTTCAGCAGAAGGCTCTGACGGATGCGGACTCGGCGAAACTGCTGGGTGAGATAAACGATCAGACCCGTAAGGAGCGTGGAGGGCTGCCGGGATCCGTGCTGGTTTCCGACGGATTTTTCCCCTTCAGAGACGGGGTTGATACGGCCATTGCCCAAGGCGTGACGGCCATTGCCCAGCCCGGCGGTTCGGTGCGCGATTATGAAGTCGTTGCAGCCTGCAACGAAGCCTCGCCGCAGGTAGCCATGGTGTTTACCGGACAGCGCTCCTTCAAGCACTGATCCTGGTCGAGAAAAGCCGGATAGGAGGAGAATCGGATGAAAAAAGGATGGAAAAAGAGCGGAGTTATTGTTGGTCTGATGCTGCTTTCCGCTGTGGTCGGATCTGGTTCCGCCGCATATGGCAAATCGGAAAATATTCTGGCTTCCCTCATAAAGGAAGCGGGAGCGGCAAGTGACGAATCATCCGTTTTTGATACCCTGAGCATGCAGAGTGTCGCGGATGTCCTGAAGGAAGAAGGCTAT
Source organism: Candidatus Mailhella merdavium (assembly GCA_019119045.1). GTDB lineage: Bacteria > Desulfobacterota > Desulfovibrionia > Desulfovibrionales > Desulfovibrionaceae > Mailhella > Mailhella merdavium. Next base: position 42,389 of record DWXS01000069.1, read on the forward strand.
TCCGCAGAAAAGCTTTCCACAGACGGGGAAGAGACCGTTCAGTGGAAGATGGACGGATACAGCAGTTATATCATTCCTTATGATGAAGGCCTCAGCATTCAGTTCTATATTTG